>CAZXBG010000004.1:23070-52450 GCA_964638865.1 uncultured Chitinophagales bacterium
TCGGATGCATCGGTGGATATAAGTGGATGGAAATTTATGGATGATTCATTAGGAGTTTTACATGAGTTTTTAATTCCGGATGGAAATATTTTAAACCCTTCACAAAATTTGGTTCTAACTCAAACGGAATCAAAATTTATTGTTGCACATCCCTTTGTTTCTAATTACAATGGATCCTTTAATTTTAATTTAGGTAATAATGGGGAATGGATAAGAATGTATGATGTTAATGGAATTTTATCTTTATCAGTAAATTATCAGGATCTCACACCATGGCCACTTGCAGCTGATGGGGGAAATTATACTTTGGAAATTCTTGACTCGCTCGGTCAGATGAATAGCGGATCTAACTGGACAATAATTTGTCCCGGAGGCTCACCGGGAATTTATGCCTTTGAACCTTGTACTGACACCACTGTAATTGATACAACGGTTAATGTGATTGATGAAAAATTTTTAGCAATATCAATTTACCCTAATCCCGCCGAAAATTTTATTAATGTGTTTATCAATATTCCTTCAAATCAATATATGGAAATTAATCTGATAGGGATAAATGGGGCGCACTCCGATAAATTATTTTCCGGGGAATTATCTTTAGGTATTCATAAACTTTTTGTGGATTTACAGGGTTATACATCTGGCATATATTTATTGGAAATACGAAGTTCGGAAGGAACATTTGTGGAGCGGTTTATTAAAGAATAAGTGTAAAAAGAAACGCTCTTTCTTTAATAAAAATGAAGCGCTCTTATTTTTTCGATAGTAACTTTGCCCTTAATAATTATTATAGATGCAACAATTAACAGGTATTTTATTGGTCAATCTCGGTACACCCGATTCTCCATCTGTTCCTGATGTAAGAAAATATTTAAAGGAATTTTTATTGGATGAGCGTGTTATTGATATACCTGCTCCTCAACGAAATTTGTTGGTTCGTGGCATCATAGCACCTTTTAGGGCGCCAAAAAGTGCAAAATTGTACGCTCAGATATGGAAAGAAAATGGTTCACCACTCCTATCATTCAGTGTGTTACTCAAAAATAAATTGCAACAAAAATTAGGGAAAAATTTCCTGGTAGAATTAGCGATGCGTTATCAAAGTCCTTCCATTAAAAATGGACTGGATATTTTAAAAAAAACAAATTGCAGCAAAATAATTGTTATTCCCCTTTTTCCACAATACTCTTCAGCAGCGAATGGTTCGGTGGTTGAAAAAGTGATGAATGTAATTAAAAGTAACCCCGTATTTCCTGAATTGCGGTTTACCGGAAGTTTTCATCATCAACCATTATTTATTAAAGCTTTTTCTGAGATCGGAAAAAAATATGAACCTGCAGGTTACGACCATATTATTTTCAGTTTTCATGGCTTGCCGGAAAGACAAATTTCAAAATCATTACCTGATTTTAATTGCCTTTCTGAAATTTGTTGTATTACATTTACTCTTCAAAACCACTTATGTTATCGCGCCCAATGTTTTGAAACCGCAAGAGCGATTGCTGAATCATTAAATATCCCTGATAAAAAATATACGGTATGTTTTCAATCGCGACTTGGAAAAACTCCCTGGATAAAACCATACTCAGATGAAGTTATAAAACAACTTGCCGGGAAGGGGGTAAAAAAAATATTAGCTTTCAGCCCTGCATTTGTTGCTGATTGCCTCGAAACTATTTATGAAATAGGTGTGGAATACAATTCGCTGTTCATTGAGCATGGCGGAGAAAAAATTCAATTGGTGGAAAGTTTGAACGACAGCGATCTGTTTATTGAATGCATCGAAGAAATGATCAAATGATTTAATAACCCTCAAAACATTTCAATACCGCCACCATCATAATTTTCTTCCATTCTTCCTCCTCTGCGTTTATTGTCCTGCTGTCCGAACTTATAAGTAAGCTTTAAGGTGCCTATCTGCGACTGACGTTTTCTGGAATACTCTGAATAAAAGTTAATGCCTTCACTATATCCTTCCCAAATTCTGGTATTAAATACATCGCTCATACTCAAATTAACGCTGAGTTTATTTTGAAAGAAATCAGATTTTAATCCGGCATCAAGATAATATACAGGTTCCGATTCGCCCTGCGCAAAGGTCCATGGAGTATTGTAACTAAAGGTTAATTGAAATGCTGTTTGTTTTAATACCTGAAAGATAGACATCACTCTGATATTATAAGTAAATTGCGAATTATTTAATCCCACTTCCAAATTTTCTGCATTCACTAATGTTTGATTAAAATTGACACTTGATGTCACATTCCACCATTTGTAAAACTCATTTTTTCCAACCAATTCAACACCATATTTTTCCTCATTATTATAATTCTGAAAGGTCATTACAGATATACCATCCGTATCAACTACCGAATAAGGAGAAATTTCATTTAAAGTTTGATTGTAGTATACGGATGCAGATAGAGAATGTTTTTTGAAATCCTTCGTAAATGCGATTTCATAAGAATTTTCATATTCCGGCTCTAAGAATGGATTTCCCACTCTGAAACTATAAGGATCAGAATAATCGGGGAATGGATTTAAGAACCATGAATTTGGTCTGTCAATTCTGCGACTATAACTTGCTCCAAGTTCTGTTTCTTCATTAAATTTATAGGCAATATGTACGCTTGGAAACAGTCCGAAATAATCATTATTAAATACTTCATTTGTTGTTACAAGTTCTGAATTTGTATAAGTTTGTTCTGCTCTTAATCCAAGCTGATAACCAAATTTTTTGTAACTGGAATTCCAAATCAGGTAAGCTGCAACAACATCTTCATTATATTTAAATTGATTATTCAATGAATCATCAATATCCCAATCATTTATAATATCATCGAAAGATTCGGAATATAAAGTATTGTCCTTAATCTCTTTTGTATATTTAATTCCTGTTTCCAACTGATTGCCGTTTTTAAAAGGGCGAACATAATCAGTGCCTATACTTGCATCTGTATTGATGGAGGGCCTTGACACAAATTGTAACAGCGGATCTCCAATCAGGATATTATCGGTATCAAAAAATTGTTCATCGTAATTGCTTTCATCGCTTCCATCACCTTTTGAATAGAATGCATCAGCGGTCAATAGATGTTTCGGACTGTCGAAAGTTTTTCTGAATGTAGTTCCGATATTATAATTAGAACCTTCATTTAAACTAAAGGTATTGCGAATACTTGTTGAAGTTAAAACACTGTCAAGGTTCAAAAAAGTATAGTCAACGCCATCTGATTTGTCAGATTTATTCGTGTGGAATGATCCCGATAAACCAATAGTTGTTTTATCATTGATATAATAATCCAATCCGGTGCGCGCCATATGCATTTGCGATTTTGAATTGGAGTTACTTAACGAATTTAAATAAAATGTGGTATCCGCATCAAAGGTTTTCCGAAACATTGAACCCGAACCGTTGCGATCATCATTCACATAACTATAATTGGAATAAAAGTTAAATTTTTGATTTCTAAAATTTAGTGATACGCCGCCTTCATATTTAGGAGTTGTTGATACACCTGCGGTAATATTTCCATTTAATCCTGCCTTTTTATTTTTCTTTAAAACTATATTTATTATACCTGAATTCCCCTCAGCCTCATAGCGCGCAGAAGGGTTTGTAACCACCTCAATACTTTCTATCGAACTTGCCGGAATTTGCTCTAAAATTGCGTTCATATTACTTCCCACAATACCGGAAGGTTTTCCGTCAATAAAAATAATAACACCTTCATTTCCTCTGAGACTGATATTTCCATCAATATCAATTACCACCGATGGTATTGTTTGCAAGGCATCAGATGCAGAACCTGCGGAAGCAACAATATCTTTTTCAATATTATATATTTTCTTATCAATGCTATTTTGAAAATACGATTTTTCTGCGGTGATATTCACACCATCCAAAGCCATTGCATTTTGGTAAAGCACCATTTTACCTGCAAAAAATACCGCAGTTCCGGATTTAATTTCGATGTTTTTATTTGCCTCCGTATATCCGATATATCGATAGTGAAGCATATAGGTTCCCGGTTTAGTAATATTTATTGTGAATTTTCCTGCTGCATCCGTAATTCCTCCGCTTATAATGGTGGAATCAGTTTGCAGTGTCAGTGTTACAGCGGCAAATTCAATCGGTTTTGAAGTTGCAGAATCAATTACCGAACCTGTGATAATAAATTCCGTCATTTGTGCAGAAGCAATTTGTAATGTAATAAATAATATAAATACGGCAACTAAACATCTCATCTTTAATAATTAAAAATTTTTACAAAAATACGGCATTTGGACTGCAACAATTTCTGCGGGTTAAACACCATAAGGTGATCTTAACAAACTATAACACTATAAGTTTGTTTCCCTTTCGAAGAATTTAAGAGGACTCAATTATTCACATATCATGGAATATATAAGCAAGGTTTAGTATTTTTCGCCTTCAAATCGGTAAAAAAGTATAAAATCGTGGAGAAAAAGATAGAAAAACTGCAAAAAAAGAAGGCGGAAGCACTGTTAGGTGGTGGTTCTGTGCGAATCGAACAACAGCATAAAAAGGGTAAACTCACAGCCCGGGAACGTGTGCAGTTGCTGATGGATGAGGGCACTTTTGAGGAAATTGGACAATTGGTGATGCATCGCAGCCACGATTTTGGAATGGAAAAACAACGTTTTTATGGTGACGGAGTTATAACAGGTTATGGAAAGATCAATGGACGCCTCACCTATGTTTACGCGCAGGATTTTACGGTTTTTGGTGGTAGTTTAAGTGAGACACATGCCGAAAAGATATGCAGGATTATGGATCTCGCCATGCAAAATGGGGCTCCTGTGATAGGTTTGAACGATAGTGGCGGAGCCAGAATACAGGAAGGTGTGAATTCACTTGGTGGGTATGCGGATCTTTTTTACAGAAATACCTTAGCAAGCGGGGTGATACCGCAGATATCAGCCATTATGGGGCCATGCGCCGGTGGAGCTGTATATTCTCCGGCAATAACTGATTTTATATTAATGGTGGAAAAAACTTCCTACATGTTTGTTACAGGACCCAATGTGGTGAAAACAGTAACACATGAAGAGGTTACCAGCGAAGAATTAGGTGGAGCAATTACCCATTCCACAAAAAGTGGTGTGGCACATTTTGCAACATTAAACGGACTGGATTGCCTTCAAAAAATTCGTTTATTATTGAGTTATATGCCTCAGAATTGTGAGGAGGAAACACCCTTATTTCAATATACCCCTGGTGATGAACTTCGCATTAAATTAAATACCATTTTGCCCGATAACCCCAATCAACCATACGATATTCGGGATGTGATAGCAGAAACAATGGATGCGGAATCTTTTTTTGAGGTGCATCAGAATTATGCAGAAAACATTGTTGTTGGTTTTGCAAGAATTGGCGGTAAAAGCATCGGAATCGTTGCTAATCAGCCTGCCGTTCTGGCGGGTGTTCTGGATATTGAATCAAGTAAAAAGGCAGCGAGGTTTGTGCGTTTTTGCGATTGTTTTAATATTCCATTGGTTGTTTTTGAAGATGTTCCCGGATTTTTACCCGGAACTGACCAGGAATGGCGGGGTATTATTACAAATGGGGCAAAATTATTGTTCGCTTTCAGTGAAGCAACCGTTCCAAGAATAACAATTATTACGCGAAAAGCATACGGCGGTGCCTATGATGTAATGAATAGCAAACATATAGGTGCTGATATGAATTTTGCGTGGCCAAGTGCCGAGATAGCCGTAATGGGCGCAAAAGGTGCCGCTGAGATTATTTTCAAAAAAGAGATCGAGGAAGCAGAAAATAAAGAGGCGGCTTTGCAGGAAAAAATTGATGAATACACTAACAAATTTGCCGATCCCTACAGAGCTGCTTACAGAGGTTTTGTAGATGAAGTAATTGTTCCTGCAGAAACCAGAATAAAAATTATGAAGGCTTTGGACATGCTTAAAAATAAAGTAGCTAAATTGCCAAAGAAAAAACACGGAAATATACCATTGTGATCTATTTTACAATAATTAAATTCCAAATTATCAACATACAAAACAATTATCATGTCATCAAAGAAAAAGATCATCGGAAAAACAGAAATAGAATTTCTTTCCAAATATATAAACAATCCATCTCCGACAGGTCATGAGGTTGCCGGACAAAAAATTTGGCTGGATTATATTAAACAATATTCTGATACACATTTTGTTGACAATTATGGATCGGTAGCGGCAATTATTAATCCTAATGCAGAATTTAAGGTTGTAATCGAAGCACATGCAGATGAAATAGGTTGGTCTGTGCATTATATTACAGCAGACGGTTTTATTTATGTAGAAAGAATTGGTGGAAGTGATTATGTGATAGCACCAAGTAAACGGGTTAATATTTACACGGATAAAGGAATTGTAAAAGCAATATTTGGATGGCCTGCCATACATACCAGAAGAGGAAAAGAGGAAGCTCCGGAATTAAAAAATATATTTTTAGATTGTGGTTGTACCACTAAAAAGGAAGTGGAAAGTTTGGGAATTAAAATTGGTGATGCTATAACCTTTGATGATGATTTTTTTGAACTCAACAATAAATATTACGTAGGCCGCGCATTGGATAATCGCATAGGTGGATTTATGATTTCCCAGGTTGCACGATTATTAAAACAAAATAAGATAAAGTTACCCTATGCTTTATATATTGTGAATTCTGTTCAGGAGGAAGTTGGTTTGCGCGGTGCAGAAATGATGGCACACACCATTAAACCTAATGTTGCCATCGTTACAGATGTTACACATGATTCCAATACTCCAATGATCTCAAAAAATCTGGAAGGGGATCTTAAGTTGGGATCAGGACCCGCTCTCACCAAAGGCCCGGCGGTGCACAACAAATTATTAAAATTAGTTTCTGATGTTGCCACAGAGAATAAAATTTCATTTCAACGGGATGTTGCTTCTCGTTCTACAGGCACCGATACTGATGCTTTTGCCTATTCAAATGGTGGGGTGCCAACCTGTTTAATAGCCCTGCCGCTTCGGTATATGCATACAACAGTAGAATGTGTACACAAAAATGATGTGGAACAAGTAATACAGCTTATTTATCACACACTAATAAAATTAAAACCCGGATTTAATTTTAAATATATGTAATATTATATTTAAAGAATACCCGTCGGAAAAAATGCACCGGGTATTAATTCACCTTTTTAATCCAAAAACCTAATTATCGATTCGATTATTTTTATTTGTTGTGGGTTTTGATTGTGGACGTGGTCTCGGTTGGTTAGGTTCGGTTCCCCAAACCGATTTGTGATATTCCTGTGCTTTATCAACCTTTTTAAAATCATATTTGGGCTCTTCTTTTTTAGGTTTTTCTATATTTTTTTCATTCTCTTCATTTATTTTTATCGGTGGTTGTTTTGCAGGCGGAATTTTAGGCTGTTCATAATAAACGGGCTCATTTTTTTCCTTATTGATCTGATACGTACTTGGAACATTTAGTTGCGGATATTCTTTTTTATTTTTTACTATAAAATCATCTTTCGAAAGTGGAGTTTCCGGATTGAGCATGTTGTATGCCTTCCTATCATTTTCAAATTTTCCGATATCTCTGATTACCTTAGGGCGCTCAACCGGATCATTGAAATTTTCAGGAAGATATTCTCTGTTGCCTTCTACCCAATCATGCACTACATTGGTATTGCCATCCATTGTTCTGTTAGGTCCATAATAATGTGTGACATAAACACTTGCAAGATATGGGTGATAATGATAATGATGAGGATAATAAAAGTACCAATAAGTAAAATAATAAGAAGGTGTATTTATGATCACTACATTACCAAACGGATCAATATAAAATCCCCAATCGTACCACCATGGATATGGATACCAATAATAATATGGATACCAGTAAGGATATCCATACCAATATGAATAAGAGTAGCAAACATAATGTTCCACATAATATTCTGATGGAGCAGTGCTGTATTCAGCTTCACTATAACCGTTATCAGTCGCATATTCTGCTGCGGTTGCCTTTAGATCGGCCTGAGCCTCTGCATCTTCTGAAATTGATTTTTTCCATGCCTCAACATTGGCTGCATTTTGTTCAGCTGCAATAAGATTTAAAGAATCTGCAACGCGCAATAAACCATTTGGGTCTTTTTTGTAAATATCGCCAACTAATACCGTCATTTGTAAATGGTCGTTCAAAATATTTAATACTTCCGGCATACCTACCAGATCATTAAAGGCATTTATTGAAGTTGATGAATATCCTTTTAATAAAGCATTAAATTCAGTAATGGAATTAGTATACAAGTGATCCATTTGTTTCAAAGTGTTGAAATAATCTCTTCCATACAAAATGATTTTCCCTTGAATTTCTGAAGGGTATTGAAGTGCCAGATAATTAAGCTCTGATTCAGATAACAATCCGTTTACAACAAGTTTATTAATCAGATCCGGATACCTCGTAAGATCCCAAAGATCTTCCTGTACTTGCCTGGAATAATTGCCGATCAGCTCAACAAATGCATTACTTGTCTTCTTTTGAAGTCCGGTAATACGAACAATTGCCTCCGGATATTTACAAGATTCAAATATAGAAAGTCGTAAATTTTCAGGATAAAGTACCAAAGCATAAATGGCGGCAGAATCATCGGTATTCAAATCGCTGGTCCAATTGTTTTCTTGTGTATAGGAGAGAAACGGTATTAGTGCAAATAAAAAAGCAATAATAAAATGGTTCATCAACTTTTTCATTGTTTGATATTTAAGTAGTTATAAATAAAACAATAAATCTTTCAATTACGTTCTTATAAAATTTTCTTACCTTAACAAAGTTAAATTAAATTAGGTGCTAGAGAATGATCATTATCACTAGACAAAGTGATAATGATAAATAAACTTATTTTAAGATTGAAATCCTGAGTGGCAATTTAGAATGGGAATAAATATATCTAATTATTAAAGCTGGCAACTATCTCTAATTTTCTTTTTTTTTGAAATATCTTTTTAGGAGAGCACTGTGTTTCAAGGCCTCCATATTTTCGGTAAATGCCGCCGACCCTTGTTCTATGTTATCCAAACTACGGTTGAGTTTATTTACAATAGCAGTATCACTTATTAATGCTTGAGCAGTGCCCTTGCCATTTTTTATTTCATTCGTTACTTCTTCTATAGTGACACTTAGACTTTGAATCATTTTATTTGCATCCTCAGCCAGTATTCTTATCTCTTTCGTCGCATTCATGAGATCGGCACTCATAATTGTGTCATTTATAATTGTCCCTGCAGGGCCATTACCGGATTCAATTTTATTGGCAATTAATTCCATCTCCTCCATAAACAGTGTAAGGTCATCTGTTGCTTTTCTTATATTTATGAGCGATTTTTTAATATTGAAGGACACAGAGTCGTCATTTAATAAACTCCAGATAGTTGTGCTGTTATTTACCTGGTCAACGGTATTTTTTACACTTGCTGCTATTTGCGCGACAGTATTATTTGTTTCGTATAATATTTTGAGCATTTCGTCGGTATCTGGATTCTTTTTTGATAGGAGAAGATCTCCATCTTCTACATCATTAGCATCTCCTTTCCCGGGTGTAATATTTACGATCTTATTTCCCATCAACCCTTCTGAGCCAATGTTTACCAATGCATTCTTATGTATGAATTTTTTATATTCCTCATCAATGGCCATCTCGATCTCAATGGTACTATCGTTAATGAAAGTGATTTTCCGTACGGTACCAACTTGAATTCCTGATGAGCGCACATTGTTACCTGGCATTAATCCATTCACATTCTCAAATCTGGCTTTTAAAATAATATTTGAACTGAACATATTGGTATCTTTTCCAACCCAATATAACATCAGCATGAAAAATCCAAAGCCTACCACTACAAAGAGCCCAAGTTTTATATTATTTAAAGTTTTTTTCGCCATAATATCTCTATTCAAAAAATTGATTGATCTTTATATCTGTTGATTCTTTAAGTTCATCAAATGTGCCAACTGCATAACAAATTCCGTTTATTAAAATTACCATTCTGTCAGCCGTTATTTTTATACAATTCAAATCATGTGAAATAATGAGTGAAGTGGTTCCATATTTTTCCTGAATTTCAACCATTAAAGTACTGATTTCTTTTGCTGTGATAGGGTCTAATCCTGTTGTGGGCTCATCATATAAAATGATCTCAGGTTTAAGAATTAAAGTTCTAGCAAGTGCTATTCGTTTGCGCATTCCACCTGATAACTCGTTGGGCATCATATTTATGGTATTTGCTAGCCCTACATTGTTAAGCGCTTCCAGTATCATATTTTCCTCTTCTTCGCGTGTGGTTTTTATCCAATGCCGACGCAGCGGAAATAATAAATTTTCCCGCACTGTCATAGAATCGTATAGTGCATTACTCTGAAATAAAAAACCAATTTTTGCCCTGAGCCTGTCCAGTTCTTCATGTTGAAGGTCCGGAATATTCTTTTTAAAAATTGATATCTTTCCTTCATCAGGTTCTAATAGTCCAATCATGCATTTTATCAAAACAGATTTTCCGGAGCCAGATTTTCCGAGAATAGCAACACTTTCTCCCCTTTTTACGGTGAGATTAAAATCCTTCAAAACATGATTATTGCCAAATGATTTTTTTAAATGTGTAATTGCAACCAAAATTTCATCCTGTGCAACTTGATCAAATGTTGTTTCATTCTTTGTTCCTGTTTCCATCTTCTTTAATTAATTCCTAATACTTCTGTTATTTGAACAGCAATAAGATCAATTATAAAAATAAGTACAGATGATGCAACCACTGCTGCATTGGCAGAACGACCAACTCCTTCCGTTCCTTTTGATGAATTATAACCCATATAACATCCTATCATGCCAACTGCAAATCCAAAGAAAAATGTTTTAATAAAGGCCGGAATAATATCCGGAAAACTCAAAGCATAAAATACTTGTAAAAAGAATAAACGAAAGCTGGTGATTGCATAAATATTAACTCCAACATAAGACCCATAAAGTGAAATTGCATCTGATATAAGTGTTAGTACAGGTAACATCAATGTTGCAGCCGCTACTCTTGTTACTACGAGATATTTATAAGGATTGGTTCCGGATACTTCCATGGCGTCAATCTGCTCTGTTACACGCATTGAACCTATTTCAGCACCAATACTTGAACCTATCTTTCCGGCAAAAATCAAAGCACATAAAATGGGGCCTATTTCCCGAATAACAGCTATGCTTACCATATCAGGAATTTGTGATTCTACTCCATAATCAACCATGGTCGGGCGTAATTGCATGGTTAAAACTAGACCCATTATGAAGGCGGTCAACCCTATTAAGGGTAACGATTTGTACCCGATTACAAAACATTGCCGTAAAAATTCCTTGAACTCATATCTGGGTTTCAGTCCTGAAGTAAAAAACCGGGATGTAAATTTTGTTACCTTACCAGTTTCTTCAAAAAAATGATTGAATGCCTTTGGAACTTGCATAGCAGGTAGAAATGTAAATGCAATGTTAATATATATTCTTTTTGATTTTAGCTTTGTAAATCATCAAATGAAGTGACATTAATCACATAAAAAGACCGATTGTATTATCTTTGTAAGATCAAAATTTAGCAATGAAGATTTCAACCATAGCTTTAGTTTTTATTTTATTTATTTCGCTGCCAGTGATCTCAGCAATAATTATTGTGGTTGTCGCCTATCGACGAAAAAAGAAAATTGAGGAAATAACTACAACTTCTGATAAAAAAGATAAGGAGAAAAAATAAACCTCAAAAATGATTACATGGCGAATCAATTATAAATTGTGATGTATACTCTGAATTTTAGACAATAAAACGGCGTTTACTTGCTTATCTCATTTCCACAATCTCCTTAACCTTCTGTTCCAATTTTGCGCCTCTTAAATTTTCTGCAACTATTATACCTTCCTTGTTAACAAGAAACGACATCGGTATACCTGTAATATGGTAATCCATTGCGGCTTTATTATTATTAGCATCCAACACCGCAACATGATTTTTCCAAGTTAAACCATCTTTTTGCACAGCATCGGTCCACTTCTTTTTATCGGTATCAAGCGACACACTATACACTGTGAAACCATCATCTTTATAGAGGTTATATACTTTCACTAAATTGGGATTTTCCGCACGACAAGGACCACACCAACTTGCCCAGAAATCAATTAATACTACTTTTCCTTTTAGATCAGATAATTTTAATTGCTGACCTTCAGCATTTGGTTGTATAATATCAATAATGGGTTTGCCAATAAAACTTTGTGCAACAGTTGCTTCCTGAACTTTAATTTTTTCGGATAATTCTTTTACATATACGGAATTAGAATCAACTGAATGCTGAACTTTAGCTGCGTAGGTTTTTACATATTCAAAGTCTACGGCAAACAAGGTTTCAAGTGCAAGAACTGCATTAGAAACATCCTTTGCAGAATCAACATAATTTCTGAATATATTGTAATAATCTTCCTGAATATCTGCGATTACAATAGCGGCAAGTGAATCTCTCCCGGTTGATTTAAGTGCGACAATAGAATCGTTTAATTTCATTGCGTTAGCATCAAATTCACGTAAAGCGCCTAGGAACGAAAATAACGAACTAGTTGCAGCAGATCCCTTAACATCCGGATTTTCTTTTTCTGCAAGAGAGGCATTAAAATCTATTTTCTCGTTGTGCAAAGAAATAATATAATAATTCTGCCGATCACCATCAATGGTAATTCTGCATATCATACGTTCGGGCAGATTGTCTTTTATGGTAAAATTCCCTTTTTCATCTGCACGCGCCGTATCTATCAGAGTAAATTTCGGGTTGCCGGCATTCGGGAAACTCATTGTTTCCAATACAATTTTTTTATTCTCCGCACCGGAAATTTTACCCTTTATTTCAAAGGCCAAACTCTTCTCAGTGCTACATCCCACTACCAAAAAAATAACCGCAATCAGTATTACATTTATTGTTTTAAACATATTAATCATTTTATATTTTGTTTATCAAATTTATCCAAACCCATTTCACTTCAACCATTCTCTATTTTTTTTCTTTTCCCCTCAGACCTCACAGGTTTCCAAAACCTGTGAGGTCGTCCCAATAGCTATCAGGAGGTTGTTTAATTCTCAATTATCAATTTTTTTTTGGCTGTTTAATTGTCGATTCTCAATTTCTTCTCCAAAATTTTCGAGGTCATTTTCGGATCAGCTTTCCCCTTACTTAATTTCATTACTTCTCCCATAAATAATCCCAATATTCCGGTTTTTCCACCTTTGTATTCCGCAACTTTATCGGGAAATTTCGCTAATGCTGCATCTATCATCTGTTCCAATGCGTCGGCATCATTATCTTGTAAAAGGTTTAATTTTTTTGCGGTTTCCTCTGCAGTATTATCAGCATCTAAACAAAGTGCAGGAAATAATTGTTGGGATGCAATAGAAAAATTCAACTTATTGTCGTCAATTAATTTAATAATATCTGCAATATGTTGTCCCGATACCGGCATAACATCAATCTCCACTGCATTTTCATTTAACCAACTTTTAACAGGGCCAAGCATCCAGTTAGCAGCAGCTTTAAAATTTGTTGTCAGTTTAATAACAGTTTCAAAAAATTCGGCAAAAGATTTTTCACTTGTTAATATTTCAGCATCGTAAGGGCTTAATTTAAGCACCTCAACATATTTATGGATGAGTTCTTTTGGCAGTGCCGGCATTGATTTTTTAACAGATTCAATTTGCTCCTCCGAAACGATAAATGGTTGCAGGTCGGGCTCAGGAAAATATCTGTAATCATGCGCTGCTTCTTTGCTTCGCATGGCAAGTGTAGCACCTTTTCCGGCATCAAAACTTCTGGTTTCCTGGGTTAAAGTTTCACCCGCTTCTATAGCATCTATTTGTCTTTTGACTTCAAAATCGATTGCGCGTTTAACATTTCGGATGGAGTTCATGTTCTTCACCTCCACTTTCACACCAAATTGGTCTGCACCCTTCAGCATCACACTCACGTTTGCGTCGCAACGCAAACTACCTTCCTCCATATTCCCATCACAAATTTCAAGATGGCGCACCAATTTTCTAACCTCCGTTAAATAGGCATAGGCTTCATCTCCACTGCGCAGGTCTGGTTCACTTACAATTTCCACCAAAGGTGTTCCAGCTCTGTTCAAATCAACCAAAGTATAAAAAGGATCCAGATCGTGAATGCTTTTTCCTGCATCTTCCTCCAAATGTATGCGCGTTATACCGATCTTTTTTTCTTTTCCATAATCCCCTATCAAAACATATCCTCCAGTGCAAAGAGGAGTTTTGTCTTGAGTAATCTGATATCCTTTTGGGAGATCTGAATAAAAATAATTTTTCCGTGCAAATTCATTGTATCTTGTAATGGAACAATGCGCTGCAAGACCTAAACGAATGCCCAACTCAAGGCATTTCTCGTTAAAAACAGGCAAAGTGCCTGGGTGACCAAGCGTAACCGGACTCACAAAGGTGTTCGGAGAACCTCCATATTCGGCGATATCACCACTATATGCTTTGGTTTTAGTAAGCAATTGCGTATGTACTTCCAATCCGATGACCACCTCATACTTATCGTATACTTCCATAAAGCTGCAAAGATAAGAACTTGCGCTTTCATGCCCTTTTAATTGTGCTTTTTAAACCTTAAAATTTAATTAAATGCTACCATGAAATTTAAAAAACCCTTTTTTTCAACATTAAATACAGAATATTCCAAAAACTTTTTATCTTCGGACTTACATTAATGAAATGTAATTTTTCTTTTCATATGTATAGTACCCGGTGGACAGATGAGGAGCTGGACACCGGTTTTTTATTTTTCAGAAAACTTATAACTATGATCAAGTTGCTTCAAACCTCCGTAATACTTTGTTTATCAGGCTTTTTGGAAGCTCAGAATTTTGAATACGAGGTAAACTTAAAATCCGTTACCTTTTCAGGAGATGACATGTATACAATTCGACAGGACGACAATACAGGTTATATCGACGATTTCGTTCATTGGGAAGATGATGGAACCATCAATCCATCTGCTTTTACAAGCGGAAGTAACTTAAAAGCGCAAGCTTCCATTCAGTTTGTTTGTGCCAATATGCCGGATGAAATTTTTGTTCGCGGTACCGGACCCGAAGGAATAGATTTTCCCGCCGTTTCGGCTGCCATCGCGGGTGATATCATCAGTTACCCCGCAACAAATGCTGACCAGTCTTTTGAAGATGATAAAGTGAGATATTTTGAAAATTTTTCCATCCTGTGGGAATGGTCAATTGATAATATTAATTTTTACAGCGCCGGAACAAGCATGAGTCCTATTTATGTTACCTGGAAACAGGCAAAACCGGAAAGTGCTTTTTCAGGATATAAATATTACCTCACACTTTTTGATCTTGCTTGCCGAAATGCAGACGGTGCTTCAACAGAAGATGTATTTATAGATTTGATATGGCAAGATTTTACCGATCACAGTGTTTTTCGGGCAGATGGTGTGCCTATGCAATATTATAAAGATATTTTTTCGCCAAATGTTACCCTTCCAAATTTGATAAAATATGCAGATGGCGAATGTTATACATGGGCTCAGTTGTTTCTTGCATGTCTTAAAATTCACGGGTTTTCTGAGCCAAATAATTATATGAACATCACAGCAGATTATTCCTCAACCGGGTGCGGAAGTATTTCTCGGTTTTTAGTCAAAACATGGAATTTCGGAACACCATCCTATGATTGTACCGACATGCCTTATGTAAATGTTTATTCGCCTGATTATTATGATGCTGATACAGCATATATTTATGACTATGCAGAAGTAACAGATGAAATTGGTGTGATGGGACAAACAGAAATTAATCCGGCTTCAAGTTTCGGAAATCATCAGATCGCAATTGTAAATGGAAAATATTATGATGGAAGTTATGGCGTATTGTATGAAACTTTTGATGATATTAAATACGGCGGATTAAGTGGATGGAGCAGAAGCGAAACAAGTGATGAAATTGGAATTGGTATAGATGTAAACGGTGATGGCGACTTAGATGCCTCTCCTGATTTTACAATTTTACGGGCTACTCCCGATCTTGAAATGGCAGATTTTGATTCTAATATTGAAACCTGGTAATGAAAAATTGTATTGTAATAATTTTATGGTTTTCATTTGCTTTTACTTTGAAGGCACAGGGTAAATTTGAACGAAAAATAATTATTGAGGATAGTACTTTTTATGCAGTTGAAATAATTGGTCAAACCGGAGTGTTGTGGACGGGAAATATCAACGAACCAATGGATAGCGCCGCGCATTTTGCTTTGCCTGCGGGGACAAAAAGACGAAGTATTCATTTTCTTCCGTTTGCCTGGGATATGCGCAACGACACGATATACGCGGTTAATTTCACAGAGTATGCACAAAATGAAAGATTGTCGTCCTTTAAATCAATACCCATTAATAAACTGGATAAATTCAGCGGACAAAACAATACAAAACAACTTATGCAGGCAGCTTTCGAAAATGGAAAAATAGAAAATTGGCCACTTGTGAATATGCTTAAAAAATATAAATATATAGATGATCTTTTTTTTGATTTTGTGGTTACCGATTCATCCATTATTCAATTTATTGCCGTTAATAATGAGTTAACAATTTTTACCTGGAAAAATGAAATGTGGGGAAAATCTGAAATTTTTCCATTTGAAACAAGTGGTTTTTTTACTGCATACGCGGCCGATAATTATCAATATTTAATGAATGCTGAAGGGGCGAAATTTGTTTACAAGGACAAATTATTAATTTTGTCCTCAGTCACTTTTCCGCTTGAACAAAAAATATTAATTGAGAACAGAGATGAAAACACAATTAAATTTATTGATTACCATGCATTTGAAATTACAGATCGATCAATAAAACAAATTTTGGAACAGCTTTAATTTTATGACTAACAATAACATTATGAAAAAATTAATTTTTATTTTTATTATTTGTTTTTCTTCGCAACATGTTTTTGCAGATGACGTAACAGCGTTTGTTGAAAATGCAGACTTTGGAATAAATAATGGCGCTATCACACTTACTCTAAGTGCGGGAATTGCCCCTTATACTTTTACCTGGACCGGACCGACAGGATTTATTTCCACCGAACAAAATATAACAGATCTTTTAGCTGGAGAATACTGTGTAACAGTAACCGATAATTTATGTGGTGTTGCAACTTTATGTGTTACTGTGGAAGAAGGTGTTCAAAATTCATTGGAAACATTTTCTGCTTCAACAGTTGCTATATTTCCAAACCCTTTCGATGCTGGATTTACAATTTCCTTCCTTTTATCAGCGCCGGGGGATCTTAATTTCACATTAATGGATATGCATGGAAAAACAATTGATTCAAAACAAAAAACCTTACCTGCCGGGGAAAACCATATTAGTTTTGATGTGATAAATCCAATTGCTTCAGGAGATTACCTATTAACTATTACAGATAGGCAATTTAACACATTTACACATCAAATTTTGCATTTGAAATAATGCATGAAGGAGGTGTAAACCAACATTAGTGGGTAATTTGTAATATAATTTGTAATTTTCTCTTTATATTTTTGCCATATTGTGATTAGGCTGCTCTACTATATCATTTTTTCAGTGCTCGTACTTTGCTCCTATACAGCAATTGCGCAGCCTGCAGTGCTGGGTACTCAGGCACAAAATGGCTCTTATTCTACCTATAATCTGGTTGATCTTGGTATTTTCAGGCAGGTAAGATTTCAAGCTGCTTCAGGAGCATTATCTGGAACCAGAAATTGGGAATTTTGTGAAGGAACTGCTGCTTTGCCTGATTACGATCCTGCATGGCGGCCGTATTCTTGTTGTCTCACATTAGCCTCCTATAATCAAACTATACAGCCGGTTCCCGGAACTGCGTCAGCACTATTCAATCTTAGTTTCGGGGGAAATTCCGGATTTTTACCTGCAATTACTGCAAACAATTATTATACTTTTAATTGCACAGAAAACAGCACTCCAGGCGTACCACTAGATGAATATATGGGTGTTTTAGAAACCCCCTATAATCCTGTGGCCATTACCTCAGTAGTTCAATCTCCCGGAATTGGAGCTGTATATCCCGAAAATTCTGTTTACGTTACTGTTACCTTGAGTGGTACACTCAGCGCTTCTGAATATGTGTATTTAAGATATTCCACTACAGTTAACTTTGCCAGTTCCACATTTTTAAGCGTTCCTATAACGGGAACTACCGGAACAATAGAAATTCCGTGCCAGGTGGCTGGAACAATTATTTATTATTACGCATATACAAGTAATAAAACATTTGCAACAATCACTACTGAAGTTGGAACTTATGGGCAGGTTGTTCATGATATGAATACACTAAGCATCAATAATAACGGCGGACCAAATTATATTTATACCGTTTTGCCCTCTGTTGGGTTTTGTGGAAATTATTATGTTCCGTCTTTATGTTATCCAACCATTGCATCATTTGTTACCGCATTAAATGCCGGTACTGTGAGTTGTGCAGTAATATGTAATGTAGCTGCAGGACATACAGAAACTGCACCTGTCGGGGGAATTAATTTAACGCAAACAGGGACTGCTGCAAATACAATTACTTTTATTAAAAATGGTGCGGGAGCAAATCCGATCATTTATGCGCAGACAGGAACGGTTAATTTCACCTCCGGGATTCCTATAGCGGATGGAATATTTTCTTTAAATGGAAGTGATTATATAATAATCGACGCAATTGATCTTACAGATAATAATGTAGCTGCTCCTACTACCATGGAATATGGTTATGCATTATTTAAAATTTCAGGTACGAATGGATGTAATAATAATGTGATCAGGAATTGTAAAATCACACTGAAAAATAATAATTATAATTCTGCTTCTCCTACAAATTATGAATTTGGATCTGTTGGTATTATAGGAAGAAATGCAACACGAACTGCCGTTTCTACGCTGTTGGTCGTTACTTCCGCTGCAGGAAGAAATGATAATAATTCTATATATTCTAACAACATACAAAATGCATTTAACGGAATTGTATTTGCCGGTTATAATGATCTGGTATCTCCTTATACCTATTACGATCAGAATAATAGTATCGGATTAACTGGATTAGGTAATACCATTTTAAATTATGGAAATATTTCTGCTATTTCTTCACGATCTGTGGGAATTTTTAGTACCTATAATAATAATTTAACAATAACACAAAATGTTATCGATAATACGGGAGCAGGTACGGGGCACGGATTTACTTTATATGGTATTTTTATTTCGAGTTCAATAACAGTTGCAAATTATCTTCTGACGTTCGCGGTAATAAATAATTCCATCACTTTACTGGAAGGTGCTAACACTAATAATGTAACTGGTATCAGGATCGGAAATTCCGGCATAGGTGCCACAAGTATAAACATTTCTAATAACACCATACAGAATTGCACATATATTGCGGGTGCATCGGGAGCATTTTTTGGAATTGATCACGAATTTGATGCAACTACGCTTAATATTTCAAATAATATTATTAGCAATAATACATTGAACACCTCAACTGTCAATCCAATTTATTTAATTTATGATAATACAAATTCTACAAATGTAACCGTAAGCGGAAACGTTATGTTAAATAATCATAAAACAATTAATGCATCAGGCGCTTTGTATGGCTATGTAAATAATACCGGAGGAAGTGCTGTTGGAAGTAATATAACAATTAGTGGAAATGTAGTAGACGATCTCACAGTTTCTTCTTTGGGAAATGGATATATCGGAGGAATATTCTGCAACTTCGCAAATATTAATGCAGTAAAAACAATTACCAATAACAGTGTATCAAATATTACCGCGGGGTCAGGTACTACAAACTGGACTTGCGGCATCATGGTAAACAGAATGCCTGCAGGATCTTCTGTGACGGGAAATACCGTAAGTAATATTTCGGCCACAACTAATGCCATAGGAATTAATTGTGCATCAAATGCTTCCTCTTCTACTTCATTCAATCAATCATTTACTATTGATAATAATGACGTTAACGGAATTTCTTCTACCGGTAATAGTGCGCGAGTGTCCGGTATAAATATTTATGCACTTACGAATGTAAGCTGCAATTTTAATGATATTGATAATATTACTGCTTCCGGTACTAGTCCGCCTGAATTACGCGGGTTGAGTTTGGGAGGAGGAGCTGTAGGAAATACCATTAATATCGGCAATAATAATATTTCTAATGTGCATCATACAAATGTTGCAGGAATCACCAATCCTGTAGGTATGTATTTATTTCCGAATTCACCCATCATGAATATTTTTAATAATCATATTTATGAAGTGTCAGGTGATGCCACTGATTTTGTAATTGGCATTTATGGAACTTCCGGAACTACCACTTATAATATCTACAATAATTTTATCCAGCGGTTATACGCACCAAATAGCACCAACAACACTGCCGTAAATGGTATTTATGTTGCTGCCGGGGGAAATACCTATAATGTATATTACAATACCATTGCACTGGGGGAAAATGCTTTAATTTCCGGTGGAAGCGGTTTTGGCGTTTCTGGATTTTATCACGGAGCAGGTTTATTAAATTTGAGAAATAATATTATTTATGTAAATGCAAATCCCGGTGGAGTAGGAGTTGCATCCTGCGTTCGTAAACCTACGCCTGGTGTTGCCGGCACGCCGCCTGCAACAACAAGTATTTCTGCAGCTTCTAATAATAATTTTTATTATCTGAATACCGGCCTAAATAATTATATATATGTGGAGGGATTAACTACATCTACCATTAAAAACGGTTATGCCTATAGCGGTGCAACTACGAGTTTGGTGAATAATTTGAATAATGACCCATGTTTTAATATTCTAACCGCAGGTGATATAACTTCTTATAAATATTTTATGTCGCTTGGTGGCGGTGGAACCCGAGAATTAAATAGTTTTTACGATATTCCGAATTTTGCAGGTGGTGCAATTTTACCGGATAATTTAAAGATATTGGTAGGATCAACAGATTATGCAGAAAGTCACGCGGTTAATATTGCAACACCATTAATCACCACCGATTATGAAGGAACAATAAGGGAAGGAAATCCAGGTTATACCGGCACCGGAAGTGCTCCGGATATCGGTGCCGATGAAGGGGAATTTGTTTTGGCACCACCTGAATGTCTGCTGCTGCCAATCGAATTGCTCAGTTTCACCGGTTGGTTTAATGGTGCAGAAAATGAATTGCACTGGACAACAGCAACCGAAATAAATTCCAATTTTTTTGAAGTGCAAAAAAGCACGGATGGAATTAATTTTGATATCATCGGCAACGTGGATGCGGCAGGATATTCCACAACTGAATTAAATTATATTTTTTATGATGACAACCCAATTCCGGGAATTAATTATTATAAATTAAGAATGGTGGATTTGGACGGAGAATATGAATATAGTAATACCATTGCTATTCGTGTTGACACTGACGCAGATCCCGAATTCGTAATTTTTCCAAATCCCGTGGAGCATATTTTAAATTTTTCAATAATTGCTGCTATCGATTACAAAATCAATATCGAAATAACCGATGTACTTGGAAGAAAATTACTAATTCATGAATTTACCTTGCATTCAGGACAAAACACCTTCACACTTCCAATTGATAAATTTGCTTCGGCAACTTACTTTATTTATTATTTTGATCAGAATGGATCGAAACAAGTACAGCAATTTGTCAAATATTAAATGAAGAAAACGAATTTCTCTGCTTAACGAATTTCCCTACAGAGTTATCGAAAAAACTCTGCGGGAGGGAACGGTGTGTAGATGGTGCAACAGCATCCTTCGAAGCCACAGAGTTCCTTCGGTAACTCTATGGGGAAATCTAGAGTGATGGAGCAAAATTATGCTCCGATAACATAGAGTTCCCTCAGTAATCTTAGTGGGAAAAATAAAAGTTCCCCACTAAAACTCAACGCGAACAAAAACGAATTTTCCGATAGCGTTAGGGTGAGTTGGGCGATTAACGTAAAATAAAACAAAAGGACAATTATTATAAAACTTAATATTCTTAGTGGCTCTGTGGGGAAATGTCGTGTTATGATGCAAGATTATACTCCGCTGCCACAAGCGTAAAAAATAACCTCCATCTAAAATCTAAAAAATGGTCAATTTGAACACCCTCAATTTCGTAAATTCATCACTCCCTGCTCATTTCCACAATAAAAAATCTACTATTATAAATTGGAAACATGACTTAAATCATATTTATACAATTAGCTAAACACTAATTTTGAAAAATGGTATTGTTATTTCATTTCTAATAATAAATGAAATATAATCCCTCCATAAATGAAACAATCAATTTTTTCAAAATATGTGATCCCTTTTTTTCAATGGTATGCATTGATGATATTGATAGCGATCGCAATTGATTATTTTTTGCATAAGATGCACATTGTGAATCTTGGGTTATTTTTCGGATATGCAGGTACTATAATTATTATTTTATCATTTATTTATTCATTGCGTAAAAGAAAAATAATTTCAAGTGGCTCGCCGAAACAATTGTTGCATTTACATGAATATATGGCTTGGGCGGGATCAATTATGGTATTAGTACATGCTGGTATTCACTTTAATGCTATACTGCCATGGTTGGCAATTCTCATGATGTTAATTGCAGTAGCAAGCGGACTGGTCGGTAAATTTTTATTAAAACGCGCCATAGAAAATTTGAAGGAAAAAAAGGCAGAATTGATTAATAGCGGAATTGATAAAACAGAGGCGGAAAAGAAATTGTTTTTCGACAGTATCAGCGTCGACCTCATGAAGAAATGGAGAGTGGTGCATTTACCAATTACTGTTTTGTTGGGTGTGTTGGTATTAATTCATTTGATCACAATTATAATGTTCAGCTCATGAATAGAATTATCGTGATTGCATTTACCATTTTAATAGTGGTACTTATATATAAGTTTCCACATCCTATGATTAATCCGGGTGAACTATTAGAAGGCCACCAGAAACTCAATAATGAATGCCGCTCTTGTCATGAGCCATTTTGGGGAATTGATGATAAAAAATGTATTAGTTGTCATACTTTAGCGGATATTGGCAAAGATTCTACTTTAGCGGATTCATTGGAAGAAACTGTTTTATTCCACCAAGCATTAAAAAATGTGAATTGTATTTCCTGTCATGCCGATCATCATGGAAAAATCCCAAGAGAAGCGATTAGTATTTTTAAGCATGACCTATTAAATGCCGCTTCGATAAAAAATTGTAATAGTTGTCATTCAGCGCCTTCCGACGATCTGCATCCCGTCCTTTCAAAAGATTGTAATTCATGTCATTCAACAACTGATTGGGAAAAAGCAATAGCATTTGACCATGCATTGATAATAGCTGATAAAAAAGAAAACTGTAATACCTGTCATACAGCTCCAACCGACAAATTACATGCTACATTAACGGAAAGTAAATGTGGTACTTGTCATACTTCCTCCTCATGGACTCCGGTAACCTTTGATCATGATAAATACTTTATCCTCGATCGCCACCATAATGTGGAATGTAACACTTGCCATACAAATAACGATTTTATTACTTACACCTGTTATGGTTGCCATGAACACACCTCTTCTAAAATGATAAGTGAACACAGAGAAGACGGCATTTATAATATTTCAGCGTGTGCTTCCTGTCACAAAAGTGGTGATGAGGATGATGCAAGGAGGTCTCCATCAAATCAAACTAAATTGAATAAAAAAGATACCGAAGATGTAAAAGGTTATATCGAATCAGAAGAAAAGAACAGAAAACGCAATGGGGAGAAAGATGACGATGATGACTGAATTGCAAAACTGACTCGAAAATTTACTTAGGTAGACAGTAAATTAAAGTAAATATTGAAACTCTTGGAGATTGTTATAATAACAAAACCACAGCTCTGTAAAATGGTAATTAATTATTAAACTTTACAGTTGTATTTTCTCCCGTAGCAGTATTTAACAAATTCAACATATAAATTCCCGTTGCCTTAGTTAAAAACGAAATTTCATATTTATTTAAACCCGAATAAATATTGGTAGTTTCGTCATAAATCAACTGACCGCTAATATTTGAAATCATTATTCTACCTGAAAATGGTGTATTTGTTTTGATAGATACATTTAAAATACCCTCTGTTACTTTTGTATATAAATTATTAATTAACTGAGCCTCATTTGTATTAGCAGGCAGATCTCCCACTAAAAATTCGTGTTCATAATAATTTCCTGCAAGTTCGCATGACCATGTCCAGATTCCTTCCGAAACATCAGTTGGAATAGTATACCACCAATACCAATAAGAAGCAATATAATCTCCGGGTTGATAAAAATCCCATTCATACCAAACGGAACCATCTGCTCTTTCAATTTTTAAATGACAGAGATCTGTGGAGCTCAGGTCCTTCGCATAAAATGCAAAATATGTTTCATCACCCGGCATAAATTCATTTTTTTCATTGATGTCTGCTAATTCCGGACAATCATTAAAATTTGGGGGCGCGTTATGCGTTTGTATTCTGTTTATTCCCGGTTCTAAATATTCCGGTTGATCTGCCCACCAGCTTTCGGCATTCAGATCATTACAAACTCCGGAATAAGGATCAATTAAATTATCGTCGCCGTCATATAATTCAAAATGTAAATGTGGAGCTGTGGAATTTCCGGAACTTCCCACTAAACCTAAAAATTCACCGGTCACTACCATATCACCTAACTCTTTATCCGTTAACGAACCATTTTTCATGTGTCCATACCATGCAGTGGAACCATCATCATGACGAATAAATATTGCATTCCATATACCGGGATTAAAAGTGCAATTCTGGTCAAACCCGCCATCAGTTTTCGCAACGATCATTCCCGGTGCTGATGCAACAATTTTTACTGCACCATCAGCCATCAGATTCCAGTCGAATGGCCATAAAACATAATCAATACCCTGATGATTATATCCGGTTTCTGTATCATAAGATCGGCCACCACAATTATAATCAGTTATCACACTTGGATACGCTTCATTGTGATCAAGGTAATTATAAATACAATAAAAATTATATCCGGAAAATCCATCATTCCATGCCAAAGGAAATGCTAATGAAACTGCAGCAGTTTTATTTGAAGTTTCCGGTAATTTGCCATGTGAACGTAATATTTCCTCATTTTTTTTGATCATTTGTTTGATCTCTGCTCTTTGTGCTTCATTCATATCATCTAAGGTGGAAAATACATATTGTCCGCCTCCAAATTGTTTATTATTTTGGGCAGCCACAAATTGTATTCCATATGTAAAAACCACTAAATAGATAAAAGTTTTCATGTAACAAATTTTATGTTTAAAATACATTAAAAATTAATCAATTTAAATAAGATTTCGCTTTTTCCAAAACAATAGCAATACCACCCGGATTTTTGCCACCCGCACTGGCAAAGAATTTTTGTCCTCCTCCGCCACCCTCAATTTCTTTTCCCAA
Source organism: uncultured Chitinophagales bacterium (assembly GCA_964638865.1). Taxonomy (GTDB): domain Bacteria; phylum Bacteroidota; class Bacteroidia; order Chitinophagales; family BACL12; genus UBA7236. The sequence goes on from CAZXBG010000004.1 coordinate 48,657, forward strand.
TTCCCGAACGATCTTTGCCGCATCAAAACCTTTTTCCGCAACCAAATTGTCGCTGATAATAATGGAAATATTAGCCTTTCCCTCCAAGTCAGCACCCAGTACACAAAATAAATTCGATGTTTCATTGCGGAGGTCAAAAGCTAATTTTTTTATCTGATCGGCATTGTCAAGATCCACCATGGAGCTGATAAAATTAACTCCATTTACAACAGAAATCGTCTTTAATAAATTATCCTTAATACGCACAATTTTTTCTGCATGGTATTTTTCCAGTTCTTTTTTGAGTGCATTATTTTCCTCACTTAAAGCCGATACACTTTTTACCGGGTCGGCTCCCTTCGTTATTTCCGCTATTTGTTTTAAGGTATGAAGGGTATCGTCAATATAATTCCCAACTACTTCCCCGCTTATTGCTTCTATACGTCGTATGCCGGCTGCAACGGCGCTTTCAGAAATAATTTTGCAATATCCAATCTCTCCTGTTGCTCCTACATGTGTTCCTCCACAAAATTCTTTGCTGAAATTTTCATCTGCAATTACAACACGCACACTTTCTCCATATTTTTCGCCAAACAACATCATGGCACCTAATTTTTGAGCTTCTTCAATTGGCATTACCTTAGTAACTACCGGAATATTTTCGCGAATTTTTTTGTTGATGATGTTTTCAATTTCTTTTATTTCTTCCTCGGTAATTTTAGAAAAATGCGAAAAATCGAAACGCAATCTGTCGGGACCAACATAGCTTCCTTTTTGCTGTACATGTGTACCTAAAACAGTTCTCAATGCTGCATGTAATAAATGTGTAGCAGTGTGATTATATGTAATATCTGTTCTTCTCTTTTTATCAACTATTGCAATTACATTTTTTTCCGGTTGTTCGGGTAACTTGTCTGTGAAATGAATGATGAGTTCATTTTCTTTTTTAGTATCTAATACTTTCAAAACATTTCCATTCACGGTAAGAGTGCCCGTATCTCCTGTTTGTCCTCCACTTTCTGCATAAAAAGGTGTTTTATCCAACACAATTTGATATTGTGTAACATTTTTTGTTTTTACAGAACGCATTTTTACAATTGATGCTTCACTTTCCAATTGCGTATACCCAACAAATTCTATTTTATTATTGTCCTGTATCACTTGCCAATCACCGGTTTCCATACTTGTTGCATTTCTGCCACGATCTTTTTGTTTTTGCATTTCTGCGTCGAATCCGATTTTATCCACCTGCAGATCATTTTCTCGCGCAAGTAACTCTGTAAGATCGTAAGGAAACCCGAAAGTATCATATAATTCAAATGCCACACTACCGGATATTATTTTTCTATTGGAATCTATTAAATCCTTTTGTACATCATCCAATCTTTTAATTCCATTTTCCAATGTGCGTAGAAAGGAAGTTTCCTCTTCAAAAATAACCTTTGCAACAAGTTCCCGTTGTGCATATAACTCCGGAAATACATTTTTAAATTCATGAGCCAGCACCGACACTAATTCGTTAAAAAAAGGTTTCTTTAAGTGCAAAAAACTAAATCCGTATCGCACCGCTCTTCTCAATATTCTTCTAATCACATATCCTGCTCCGGTATTGGAAGGTAATTGTCCGTCTGCAATACAAAAACTCACTGCGCGAATATGATCACAAATTACACGTATTGCAATATCTGTTTTTTCATCCTTACCATATTTTAAATCACTCAATAATTCTACCTTATTAATTAAAGGCATAAATACATCTGTATCATAATTAGATGATTTATTTTGCATTGCGCGAACCAAACGTTCGAAACCCATGCCGGTATCAACATGTTTTGCTGGTAATTCTTCTAGTGAACCATCCGCTTTTCTGTTGAACTGAATAAATACATGGTTCCAAATTTCAATTACCTGTGGATCTCCGGTATTAACCAATGTTGCTCCATCCAATTTTTTTCTTTCTACCTCTGAACGCATATCGTAATGAATTTCACTGCAAGGACCACATGGACCGGTATCACCCATCTCCCAAAAATTATCCTTTTTATTCCCTCTCAGAATATGCGATTCATCCAGATGTTTTTTCCATTCATTATATGCTTCGGTATCAAATTCGAGGTTTTCACTTTTATCTCCCTCAAATACGGTTACATACAATTTCGATTTATCCAATTTAAATACCTCGGTCAGTAATTCCCATCCCCAACTAATACTTTCCTGTTTAAAATAGTCGCCAAAACTCCAGTTACCGAGCATTTCGAACATGGTGTGATGGTAAGTATCTACTCCAACTTCCTCCAGATCGTTGTGTTTTCCCGATACGCGCAAACATTTTTGGGTATCTGCTATTCGAGGATATTCAATTTTTTTGTTACCCAGGAACAGGTCCTTGAACTGGTTCATTCCGGCATTGGTGAACATTAAAGTCGGGTCATTTTTAACCACTATTGGTGCTGAGGCAACAATCTTGTGCTGTTTACTTTCAAAAAAATCTAAAAATTTTCTCCTTATTTCCTGCGATGTCATACTGGTTTAATTCTCCATTCGTTTGTGGGTTTGTCGTTTTTTATTTAACTTCGTGTCCCTTCCCGGCTTACACAGCTATTAATCAGACCACAAAATTACAGAATCGAAGCCGCATGGCGAAGAAGGTAAAATATTTTTATAACCCGTCAAATCTGCGCTTCGAGAAGCATGTAACCCCTCGATGGGTGTGGGCTATACGCATTACGGGTTGGGTGTGTACGGCTGCTGTTTTTGCTTCTATTATTGTATGGTTTGCCTATACCTATTTTGATTCTCCTAAGGAAAAATACCTCAAGAATCAGATCGCTGAAATGGAGTTGGAAATGGAATTCATGGATAACAAGATGGATACGATGGGTGTTATTTTGGGGGAGCTTGCCCTACGCGACGATAATATCTATCGCGTGATCTTTGAAGCGGAACCTGTCTCCAGAAACGAACGAATTGCCGGTATTGGAGGAAGCGAGCGATTCCAGCGATTAAATAAACTCGACAATGCCGAATTATTAAAAAACACTGCATTAAAATTAGAACTCATTCGCCGTCAAATGGTGGTGCAATCAAAATCATTTGATGAAATTGCAGTGTTGATATATGATAAGGAAAATTTATTGGAACATACGCCTTCCATTCAGCCCATTTCCAATAAAGATCTGGAAAGAATAGCTTCCGGTTTTGGATACAGGATTCATCCGATCTATAAATTTGCAAAATTTCATGAGGGTTTAGATTTTACTGCTCCAAAAGGAACCGATGTTTTTGCTACCGCGGATGGTACTATTATTCAGGCGGATAATAATTCAACCGGTTATGGAAATGTTATTGTAATTGATCATGGTTATGGTTATAAAACGAGATATGCGCATCTCAGCGCTTTTAAAGCAAAACCCGGACAAAAAGTTAAACGCGGAGAATTAATAGGCAAGGTAGGAAATTCAGGATTATCCACTGCACCGCACCTTCACTATGAGGTTGAAAAGGGTGGAATAAAAATTGACCCTATCAACTTCTTTTACAACGACCTTTCTGCGGAAGAATACCTGCGTATGATAGAACTTGCTAATAAATCTAATCAGTCTTATGATTAATATTTAAACTTTTAGTATTCTGCTAAAGTTTAAGGTTTAAATGGTTGTATAAAATTCAAAACAAAATTTATTCGTAATAGGATGTGAGTTTTTTCACGCAAAGTCGTAAAGTTAGTGGAGTGTGTAGGATGTATTTTTTCACGCAAAGTCGCAAAGTCGCAAAGTTTGTAGGGGTTTGTATGATGTGATTTTTTTCACGCAAAG
>CAZXBG010000005.1:0-45285 GCA_964638865.1 uncultured Chitinophagales bacterium
TTAGATGGTTTTCTATTCAGGGTAACCCAGAGTAAGAAAATTGTTGAAGTTTAATAGATACCCGTAAGTTTATAGACAATTTTCAACTCTGGGTAAAAATAGAAGACCGGCTATAAAAGCCGGCCTTCCGTTCAAGTATGAATAGAAAAGAAAGATAATTAAAATTCCCAGAGGTTATGTTCGTAATCAAAGATAACCTGTTTTATTTTTTCACTCTCCAGCACTTGGTCTATACCTGTTGCATAATTTTCAATAAGGCGATCATATACGTTATCTTCTTTTACGATATAACTATTGAATAAACGCATTTCGAAAATATCTTCAAATGTAAGTGTTCTAGCGCTATTTTTCTCATTAAACACTTCATGTCGGATTATAATGTTTCGAAGATCGGGATAGTAGATCCAAAACATCGGTTCTTGTCCGAGAACCTCACCTGTTGTAAGGTCCAATCGATCGCGAATCATGGTGAGTCCGATGATACGAACAACCATGGTTGATGTTTCTTCATCAAATACCCAGTCTTCCTTGATCTGTATTTTCTGAACAGTTTTGTAATCGAATATATTCTCAACGTAAATAGGTCTTTCTTCGTAGGTAATATCATCCATAATCAACAGTGTATCCGTCCGGTTGTATTTATTGATAATTTGATCAGGCGGAATTTCCGTTCCTTCTCTAAAATCATCATACAAAGGGCTATACGCCTTTAATTCACCGGTTGCCACGGCATCATAAACTACCTGAACGAAGGGGTCTATCGGCCATGTGAATGGCAGATTTATTTTTTCCCGGAAATCAATATTCCGCCAAATTCTTTTTTCCCAAAAGACGTCGGCTTCGCGAATATTGTCGTAAGGAATTACCTCTCTTGTTCCGAGTAATTCTCGTTTGTACATACCATCCAGCCTTGGTGCACTTGTTGGCTGTGCAAAAGCCATAGATGACAAGATAAAAACCGCTGTTAATAAAACAAATAATCTTTTCATACTGATCTATTTTTATAGCCGCCCATTAGATTAATTTGAAGGAAGTATTTATAGGAACAGTTCTTCCGTCAGGCATTTTAACGATCGCTTCAATAATGATCTTATCGCCTGAAGTAGCTTTTTTCTGAATATCCTTCATAATGGATGAATATTTTGATGAGGAGGATGGGTCAGAAACGATATTTCCTTTCTTAGGAGCATATACCATTTCAAAACTTACCACAGTGTAAGGAACCTGGAACACGAAATCAGGATTTTTGATCGTGATCGCATCCGAAGCTCTGAACTCCCCTAATTTTAAAGGTCCGCCTTTTGAATTTAATATATATACATAAGGATCCGGTATACGGCGAACTCTGAATTTTTCTTCAGAAGTTTCTGAACCTTTTTCTGTTTTAACCGACACTACGATCCTGTCTTCACCGGCAGTAGTAGGTCTTGCGTTGTATTCTTCGCCCTTTACGCGAGTAATACCACAACCTGAAGCAGTTACTTTTTCAGATGCGTAACCCGGAACAGAAATTTTGATCGGATTATCGATACCTATATATAATACGTTCATTGCTGTTGGAGAAACTACTGCTTTACCAACTTCGAAAGTTTCATATTTAGATTCGAATGGATAATATACGAATTCCTCCGGATTTTCCGGCGATGGAACCTGAATTACACCCTGATATTGTCTTTGACCGGATGCAGATTCTTTGATTGTTGCAATACCGCCTACGGTTGGAATTTCACGTGCACCTGAAAGAGGGGGCGTTTTTCCATGAACCTCAATAAATGCTTCACCGGCCGGATCTGCAGGGTCTTTTTTAACTTCACCATTAAAACTTCCAAGGAAAACCTTTGGATTGATGGAAGTAGAAGTTGCACCTACAAATATACTTGCTGTATACTCAGTTCCTTTGCGAACATAAGAAGAAGGTGCAGACACCAAAGCCTTCATTTTATCAACCTTAAAATCTCTAAGATTAATATCTCTTGCAAGAAAAGCAAGAATTGTACTTTCTGCACTTTTTGCATCTTGTTGATATTTTGTAAGCAGGGTATAAATCGCGATAGCCGGAACACGGTCGAAGTTATATTCTGCCCAAGTTCTTTTGCCGGCATCAGAAGGAATATCAGAAGCCTTTAGTGGCACATCTATTCCGGTTTGATTTCCGATCAAGTCCAAAAATTTCTTTCTAGTATCATCAATTTTAGCCTTTAACTCATCTCCTTTCCCTTGTTTGATCATGTAATTACTGGTTTTTTCCTGCTCACCTTCTGTTTTCAAAAGTTTAGTAGGCTCCTTTTCATTAGGGCCACCTGCAAGGTCCATAATTACAACTTTATATTCATCTAATACTTTAATGAAATCTGCACTAATTGCTGCAGCTTGTTGGGCTTTAGCCAAATTAGCTTGCGTTTCAGGTCTTGGGTCACTTTTTGCAGTTTCCTCAATATTAGACATCAGAGCAATATTCTTATCCGTTAAGATAACATTACTTTCTCCGATACCTTTATTAACCGTATTGAAAGCATTTAAAATTTCCGCAGATACATTCAATGCCAGGAGGGCTGTAAGCACCAGGTACATGAGGTTGATCATGAGCTGGCGTGGTTCCTTAGGTATTGACATTTTTATTTATAATTTATATTGTTAAAAAAATATATAACTCAATTCTGATAATTAACGGTTACCACCTGTGCTCATTGCACTTAGCATATTACCATAAACACGGTTTAATGCAGCCAAATTAGTAGACAACTGACCAATTTCTTCACGGTATTTAGCAGTATCTGTTACTGATTCCTGAAGATTATCCATTGCACTATTCAAGCTGCCATAGAATTTGTTCATTGCCTTAAGATGGTTGTTGGTATCTTGTAATTCCAATTCGTAAATTGCATTCAACTGGCCTAAATTTTTAGTAACCATTTGCACTTGCTCATGGTATTTTGTTGTATCAACTGACGTTGAAGTAATCTGTTCCATTGCTTTAGCAGCATTAGAATAGGCATCACGCATTTCAGCAACAGCAATGGAAGCATCTTTGATTTTACTTGAATACTCATTGGTGTTGAGTGCAGCATCCTGAACATCAGAGAGTTTTTCGATATTCTCTCCTAATCTCTTTAAATTATCACCTAATCTTTCGATCATCATTGGCTCCACTTTACTTTCTTCCAGCATTTTGTCCAATTGTTTGGTAACGCTTTCTCTTGGTTCCATTTTGTGAACCTTTTTGCCTGATTTAGCTTCTTCCACTTCAGGAGCGATATCAAGATCCGGATATATCTTCTCCCAGTAATAATCTTTGTGCGGAGGAAGCACACCTAATAATAAGAAAATGAATGCTTCGGTAAACATACCCACCATTAACATGAAATCGGCACCATCCCAGTGGAGGATTTTGAACAGAGCTCCTACAAGTACAATTGATGCACCCAGTCCGATGATGAGATTTTTGAGACGTTTAAAACGATCGGTTTCGAAAAATGCTGACATTTTGTTTTAAATTTTTAGTTTTAGAATGATTGTTAAAAATTGCTGACGATGTGTATTCTCAATTGGTTAGGAAATTATTTATTAGAAATCACTCATTGAGCGACCGAGGAAGGTCATGCAACAGCGAAATCCAACATAACATTTAGCTGTATCCTGAAACTCCCAGTGCCTTGAACCTGTCTGTATATAATAACTGATATCTTTCCATGACCCTCCGCGGATAACTTTTCTTTTCATTGCCGGCGGATCATTTTCATCTGCATCATATCGGTAATCAGGGTTTTCATCGTGAATAAAGGAATAAGAATTTTCTGCAAATGCGGTAGAGGTCCATTCGGATACGTTACCAGCCATATTATATACTCCGAAATCATTCGGCGCATAAGAGTAAACTTTTACAGTATAATAACCACCATCTTCAGGATAATTACCGCGCCCGGGTTTAAAGTTGGCCAGGTAACAACCTTTGGTATTTCTTACATAAGGTCCGCCCCAAGGATATGGCGCTTCATCTCTTCCGCCACGCGCAGCATATTCCCATTCGTGTTCGGTTGGTAAACGGAAATCATCTACAATAACTTCTTCATGTGATCTTCTCCAGTCGTTCCAGAAATCGGTTCTCCAGGTAGTAAAAGCACTTGCCTGTTTCCAGGAAACACCAACCACAGGGTAATCGTCGAAGGAAGGGTGCGAAAAATATTGACGGGTCATTGGTTCATTGTATGAATAAGTATAATCATGCACCCAAACTAAAGTATCCGGATATATTTCAATTGGCTCTTCCACCATGAAATCTGCAATATTTTTATCGCGGTTTGATTTTGAAGCAGCTTCTTTCCATTTTGCCCAACGATAACTAAAGATCAGTTGACGGGTGTCAACTTGTTTTTGGCCATAGTAGGTTTCGCTACCCGGGAGATAAATTTCTTCCAGACGTGATTTTGTTTCTTCATCTTCCCAATCGATCGGCATTGTCCAGTCGATCTTAGGTTCTTCGGTGGCTTCCCCTTCTTCTTCTTCTGCATAATGATCTAGCAGAACGTGGGAGATAGAATCGCGCACCCAGAAAACAAACTGACGATATTCGTTGTTTGTGATCTCTGCATCATCGATGTAAAAACCCTGAATGGAAATTGATTTGGTTCGTTGCCAGAGGGAATTGTTAACATCTTGGTCGCTCGGCCCGACGTGCAGAGTTCCGGAAGGGATGTACACCATTCCAAATGGATTGATGGGTTCCCAGACCGGACGGTCCTGCATTCCCAGCAACTGTCCTCTATAATCATCCCAACTGGAGTGACTACAGCCGCTTCCGGCGAGGATGGCTACGAATGCAAAAAGTAATAATGGCAGGTTTCTTTTCATACTTGACATGATTTGTAACTTTAACCGTGTAAAAATATCATTTTTTTTGGTTAAAAATAATATTTCGCCCCAGTTTTTTCACACACTTTTTCTAAAAGTATGTGAAATTAGTAACTTTCTTTAAATTAACAAATTAAACACTGTTAATGATATAAATATCTCGGATTGTTAATCATCTTTCCTACTCTTGGTTTTACAACCGGGATACTATATCTGAGCACTAATTCGTGTGATCCTGAACTTACTGTATTTAAGGCTGAGGTTGTGATATCGTAACTATAACTTACGCGCCACTTATCTGTGATATTCAAACCTGCTATCAATGCAACTGCGTCATACTGACTGTTTGCATATCCCCTAAACGATACTCCTGCTAAAATATTGCTGTTATAACTAAAAATCGTATTCACATCAACAATACTTTCAACGAAGTCGGTTTTATAAAGAACATTAGGTGTAATATCAATTTTATCGTTCACCTCAAATTTATAACTGATATAAACGTTCCCGCCGGGGTAATATTGCACATCACTGATAGTCGCGTCTTTTCCATTTAAAACCGGCGACAATAGATGAGATGCGGCAATCCCTGCGGTCAAATTTTTTCCAAAGAAATAAATACCTGCCGAAGCGTCGGGTAACACTTGAGAGCTTAATGTGACAGGCAAATATGGGTCATTATGGTTCACATTATTCTCGTAATTGCCTGTGGGCGTGATCAATTTGCTGCCATCGATAGACTGTTGTATGAAACCTGCTCCTGCTCCGAAACTCAAAATTGATGACCTGAATTGTTTATGAAATGCATACAGGAGCATTGCACCTGTATTTCGCTGTTGACCCGCGATATCGTTCACTATTGTTACTCCGGCACCTCCCTTAAGTTTGTAAATAGGAAGGTGTGAGGTAAGCGATTGTGACACAGGTGCTCCCGGTAGATTTACCCACTGATTTCTGACATTAACAGTGGATACCCATGCCTGTTCATTGCCAACAGCAGCCACATTAATATATACCGGATTGAACATATATTGTGTAAATTGTGGGTCTTGCTGAGCGTAACTATGGAAGGGTGCTGACTGTCCTTTTAAGTAAAAAGACACTGTTAGCATTAAGTAAATAAAAAATATCTTGCGTAAAATTCCTTTCATCCTTTCTATCATTCCAATAACGAAAACAGAATTTGTTTCGTATCTGAGCTAAAATTAATTCGAAATGGGCTTATTTCAAAATTCTTTCAGGGCTAAAACATAGTCTCCAACAGAACTGACAGGAAGTTTACAAACGTTATTTCTGCACAAATGAATGAAAGTGCCTTCATTTTTGAATCTGTTTTTAAATAAAGGGAGCTCCGAATTTCCGGAAACATCCGTTTGTAAAATTAAATGGGGATAATAAATATGTTGCATTTCGTTTCTCAAGGAATGGGCATCTTTACCTATAACCGCAACCTCAGCATATGGATAAACAATTTTTAATGCAGCGCTTAACCAATTTCCAAAGGAAGATCCGTGTTTTAAAATGGCGGGTTTTAATTTCATCAACATACTTATGGCAATATCATACCAATTTTTTTCGCCTGTTAAAATTGCAAGGCGAATAAGATTATGCACCATTATCGAATTTCCGGATGGAGTTGCATTATCATAAAAATCTTTATTGCGCAACGGAATGTCCTTTTGATCTTTATGCGTAAAATAAAACACACCCTCTTTATCCATGAAATTTTTTATTACAAAGGTGGTATGTATTTGTGCGCGTTGTAAATATTTTTCTTCGGATGTAATTTCATAAACATCTAAATATGCCTGTATTATTGCAGCATAATCTTCTATAAATGCAGGATGTTTTGCATAACCATTCTTATAGGTGTGGTATAGTTGACCCTCAACATTCTTATCTTCAAAAACACGTGCTAAAAATGTAATATTTTTAATTGCAATATCTTTGAATTTTGTTATTGCAGTTGCCTTATATGATTGAACAAAAGTAGAACAGGTAAAAGCATTCCAGGATAATATTATTTTGTCGTCGAGTCCGGGTTTTATGCGCGTTGCACGATAATTCATTAATTTTGTATTGACAATCTTTATTCTGTTTTCTACCTCTGAGATGTTTATGGAAAATTTTTTTGCCAGCGTTTCATTGTCGATGTTGCGATATAAAATATTGGTATGCTCCCAGTTTCCTGTTTCTTCTATATTGTATAAACTGGAAACAAACAGGTAATCCTCCCCAAATAACGCTTTTATTTCTGAAAAATTAAACGTGTAATATTTACCTTCCTCTCCTTCAGAATCTGCATCATAAGAAGAATAAAATCCAAACTCCTCACTCATCATTTCATGTTCTAAAAAATCGAGTGAACGCAAAACAACTTGTAAATAATCTTTATTTAAAGTACCCATATACACTTCTGCATATAATTGAATAAGCAGAGCATTGTCGTATAACATTTTTTCAAAATGCGGAATGATCCATTTTTTATCAACGGTATATCTCGCAAATCCACCATCTACCTGATCGAAAATTCCGCCGTACATCATTTTTTGAAGACTTAAATGCACCTGCTTTTCGATGTCAGCATCCTTTTGAAAATAATTTGATCTCCACAAAAATTGCAAAATCATAGTACCGGGAAATTTTGGTGCTGAACCAAACCCACCGTCAATGGTATCAAAATTATTTTTTAGGGTAGAAATTGCAGATTCTAATTCTGAGTCTGTGAATGGAGCCTGATCTACAGATAAATCCTGTAAAGGAGAAATAAAAGTATTGTCCATTTGTAAAATGTGCTCTGAAAGCGCTATTGCCTGACTTTCGACTTTATCACGTTCGTTAGAAAAAACAGTTTTCATATACATTAAAACTTCCATCCAGGAAGGTTTGCCATAACCGGGTTTTGGCGGAAAATAAGTACCTCCGCTAAATGGCAAAAGATCAGGAGTCAGAAATATATTCAATGGCCATCCACCGGCACCGGTAAGTAACTGACATGCATTCATATAAATATTATCAATATCCGGTCTTTCTTCTCTATCAACCTTAATATTTACAAACCAGGTATTCATAAAAAGAGCAGTTTCTTCATTTTCAAAACTTTCGTGTTCCATTACGTGGCACCAGTGACATGCTGCATAACCAATAGAAACTAAAATGGGTTTGTCATCCATTTTTGCTTTTTGCAATGCTTCGTCCCCCCACGGGAACCACTCAACAGGATTATAGGCATGCTGAAGCAGGTAGGGTGAATTTTCGTGTTCAAGATGATTTGGCTTCTGATTTTTCATTAAAGTGGAAGGAACTTTGCAGTAGAAATTAATTTTTCGTGTTTTTTGAATTTGATCTTGGATCACAACGCATTACATCTTTCGTGGATTGCGATTTTTAATCCGTGCTGGAACATACTCGCCATTAGGCACTCGCTTCCTTACTTTTTTTTATTAGCCAACGCAATATAATTGCTAAGTGCCATAATAATAGAAGGTGTTTCGGGAGTAGGTGCTTTTATATCAATACGCAAATGATTATCTTCCATAGCTTTGTGTGTAGTGCTTCCCATACAACCAATGCGCAGGTCTCCCTGTTCGAAATTGGGAAAATTTTGGAAAAGGCTTTGAACTCCTGTTGGGGTAAATAACACGATCATATCATAATTGATTTTGCCGTTCATATCACTCAGATCGGCAGAAACGGTTTCATAAATAATTGCTTCTGTAAAATTGGCATTATTATTTTTTAGAAATTCGGTAAAAATATCTTTATGATTAGGCGTGCAGGGAAATAAAAACTTTTCGGAAATATGTTTTTTAAAGAGATCGAGCAACTCAGATTCTTTTCCGGAACCGTAAAAAACTTTTCTTTTTCTATACTGAATATATTTTTGAAGATAAACGGCTATGGCTTCCGAAACACAAAAATATTTAGTCATTTCGGGCATACGAATACGCAATTCTTCGCAAAGGCGGAAGAAGTGGTCGATCGCATTTCTACTGGTAAAAATGATAGCCGAATAATCGAGTATATTGATACGTTGTTTTCTAAATTCTTTAGAGGAAAGCCCACGAACCTGAATGAACTGACGAAAATCAATTTTAATTTTATATTTCTCCGCAAGCTCCTGATAGGGTGATTTTGGGGTTTCAGGTGGTTTAGGTTGCGAAACGAGAATGGATTTTACTGATTTTATTAACGGTTCCTGGCTGTTGTTCATCGGCAAATTTTTTTCCTTCCCCTAACCCCAAGTGCTAAATAACTTAACGGCTATTAGAATTGGTGCTATTTCGAGGGCGCAAATATACAGCAAAAAATAGACGATATGAAACCGATCGAAGGTGCCCATCACGGCCATACCCTTGAAAAGCCGCAATAACAGGCCAAATAATATTAAGAAAGCAGCCCCTAAAAGTGACCAATTGCTCACAGGAGGTTCGGCAAAAGCTGCTAAAATTACAAAGGGTAATAATGCAATTCCGAGCAAATGATAGATTACCTGCGCATTAAACCGAAAAAAACTGATTTGAGGCCCAATTTTGAAGGCTGCGGAGATCATTGCATACCAGAATCCCTTAACTATATAAAGTAAAATAATAAGGCCAATGGAGGCTAAAATATTATAAATCATGTTTTCAAAAGGCAGGGAAATTTTAAAATACGCTGCTAATAAGAATAAAAATATACCTGCTGTTAAAGTAAAATTTACAAAGGTGAGCAGTTTAAAGATATTGGCAGAAAACTCTCTGTCCCGATAAATTTGTTGACCAAGATTGTTATTGAGAATTACCGTGAAATTTTCGCTGAGTTCCTTAGAAAAAACATAACGCAGCCAGGTAACATACACTAGCATTATGAGCAATAGCACCGGTAAAAGCACGTCTCTTTTTCTAATATGGATCTGACTTTCCAAAACCTGTTCGCCTGCATTGGAACTTGCGGTAAAAAGAGAGTCGTAAGAAAATTTAGGAAAGTTGAGTTCTTTCAAAACTGCAGCAGTATCAATTATTACAACGGGAAATTCCGGTTCCACAGGCTGACCAGAAATGGAATCATTTGGATAAATTATCTGTGCAGATTGACCGAAGATCAAAACCGTAAAACAGATCAAAAACAGATTTAAAAAAAAATATTTTCCCACTCAAAAATAATTCACGTAACCGAAATGAATTTTTGCATTTTTAATGCTCAGAGGGTTATTGTTTTGACTTCCCAAAGCATAATTGAGTCCAAAGATACCTGCTTTTGTCTCAAAATTGACCCCGGCGCCAATTCCATAGGGGAAATCGCTGGTTGATATTCCCACGCCCTTATTTTCTACATATCCTGCATCAGCAAATATAGCGGCGTACGAATTTTGAGAAAGCAAATACCTTATCTCCGCGGTAAAAATATGGAATTGAGAAACGGGAATAGATTGATCGTCAAATCCGCGCAAACCCGAATTTCCCCCCAACCTTAACAATTCATTTTGGAGAATTGAAGCATTAATTATGGCGGAACCATGTGTTTGCAATAAAAGTGTATTTCTTTTAAAGAAGGGAATAAAAAAACGCAGATCGTATTTATATTTAATGGAAAGCGTTTTTGTATCTATACTATCGTAAAGTGTTCCGAAATCAAAATCCGGAAACTCCGGATCAACTAAAGAGGAAATGGTATTGTTCTCTTTAATGGTTTTTGTTCCGGCAGATCCGGTGAGTGAAAAAGCATATCCATTTCTCGGATTAAATTTATAATTGAGTTGTTCATAGTTCCAGGTTAAACCATATGCTCTTTCGGAAAGGTCAAGATTTGAAGGAAGTGTTTTTGTAGATAAAATAAAATTAGTATCTACCGTTAAAATTGAAGAACTATAAAAGGAAACAAAGGCTTTAATATTATTGCTGCCTCCGAATTGGTATAAAAGTCCTGCGGAGGAGGATAATTCCAAAAAATTGGAGTCCTTTAAAAATAAGTTAAAATCAGCTTCCAGGCCAAGTGGTAAACCGGGTAAATAAGGATATCCGAAATAAGTTTGCAATTCTTTTGTTGTGCTTTCGAGTTTTGAAAAATGAAATTTAAAAATTTCACCTGCATTAAAAACGTTATTCAGATCTAATCTTCCTTCGCCTGTAATAATAAACCTTCCTGTAATTTCGGTGTTAGGAATAACACCTACAATAAAATCAAATCTGCTTGTTTTTTTTTCATCCAGATAAACGATAACCTTTGCTGTATTACCATAGAATTCAATTTTAGTATTCCGTCTAACGGAAGTAAAGGGGATCTCTTTTAATCTGTTATCCAGCCCATTGAGTAATTCCTGATCATATGGTTCCCCCGAATGAATTCCGGTATATTGGCGCAGATAATTTCCATTTAAATTCAAATTACCTATTATTTCGATGGTATCAAAAAGTATGAATTGATTTTTTTGAAGAATCAGATCTGCTGTTATGGAAGAATCGTTCCAAATTAAGCTGTCGATTGTAACAGTGGCAAAAGGAAAACCATGATTCTCAGCAAAATATAATAGTTTTATCATTACTGACGCCAGCTCATCGTAACGAAAAGTTTTATTTTCAAAATCCTTTTTCCTATATCCGCAGTTATCTAAAAAATAGGGATCTACATTGGTGGTCTTTAATTGTATCCAGTTAATTATTTTACCTTTTTCCATCCGTATGAATAGTGTATCGTTTCTATCGGCAAGAATGCTCCAGGATGCTGTAAGAAATCCTTTTTGGTAATAGTCATACATTAATTCATTTAAAAAAATATTTCGTTCCAATTTTGATTCAAACTGCCCGAATTTATCGGATGAACCTTTTTTATTGGCGGCTTCCTGTTCTTCTTCCGTAATAACAAGAAAAAAAATGGAATCCTGCGCCCTCAGTGGTTGAAGGGCACAGCACAATATTATCCAAATAAGTATACGAAGCTGCATGATAATGAGAGCAAATTTACTGATACATTTGCACTGCAATGCAGATTAACGAAAACAAGGCAGGAATTTATATACATGTACCATTTTGCAAACAGGCTTGTACCTATTGCAATTTTCATTTTTCTACATCGCAAGCATTAAAAGGTGAATTCATTTCCTCAATATTAGCGGAAATAGAAAGCAGGAAACAATATACCCAAGACAGAAGCATTCAATCAATCTATTTTGGAGGTGGAACACCATCTCTTTTATCCACCAAAGATCTGAATTTGATATTAGGATCATTAAATAGGTCTTTTAATATTGATAACGACGTTGAAATAACGCTGGAGGCAAATCCGGATGATATCAGCACACACAAATTAAAAGAACTTAAAGAAAGCGGAATTAATCGAATTAGTTTGGGTATACAGTCGTTTTACGACCGCGACTTGTTAATGATGAACCGCTCACACAATGCAGAACAGGCTGAAAAAAGTTTACAATTGATAAAAGATGCAGGGTTTGAAAATATCACAGCAGATCTTATATATGGAATACCCGATCAAACCAATGAGGAATGGGAAGACAATATTCAAAAATTGTTGCGTTTTAATATCAACCATATTTCTTGTTATGCTTTAACAGTAGAACCCAAAACAAAATTGTTTCATCTCATTGCAAAAAAGAAAATGATAAAGCCTGATGAAGATCGTGCAGCGGAACAATTTGAAATTTTAACTGATCTTTTGGTTTCGAACGAATATGAACATTATGAAATTTCCAACTTTGCAAAAAATAAAAAATATTCCCGACATAATACTGCCTATTGGCTAGGAAACTGGTATGTAGGATTTGGGCCATCGGCACATTCTTTTAATGGAATTTCAAGACAATGGAATGTCAGCAATAATGCGCTATACATAAAAAATATTGGTTCGGGAAACTCTTTTTTCGAATCTGAAGAATTAACAATATCCCAACAAATAAATGAATATATCATGGTTTCGCTGCGAACAATGTGGGGGTTGAATAAAAATCAATTTGCAACAAGATTTGGTGAACAGGAATTGAACCGTTTAATGAAGGAAACTGAAAAATATATAGTGGAAAATTATATTGCCGATATTAATGATAAATTAATTATAACCAAAAAAGGAAAATTTATTTCCGATGGAATCATTGGTGATTTGTTTGGAGAAGATTAACGGGAATAGATCAAATTGAAATTGAAAATTACAACAATGGTTTTTTAGTTTTCATATTGGTAGCCAGAAAACCCATCATGGTTTTATAAAATTCAAGGCGGTTTTCTTCGAGTTTAAACCCGTGACCTTCATTTGTTTTTAGCATATACACCACTTCAATATTTCTTTGTCGCAATGCATCCACCATTTGTTCTGATTCCGTTTTGCTTACGCGCGGATCGTTGGCGCCCTGGGCAATAAATAATGGAATTTTTATATTCTCTGCATGAAATACAGGTGATGCTGCCACTAATAACAAACTATCTTTTTTTGGATCTCCTATCATTTCGTACATCATTTCTTTTTCAGGCTCCCAATAAGAGGGTAAATTATTTAAAAGGGTAAATAAATTGGATGGACCCACATAATCGATCGCACAAACATAAAGGTCGGGTGTAAAAGTAGCACCGGCCAATGCCGCATATCCGCCGTAGGAGGCGCCGTAAATTGCGACATTATCCGGGTCGGCAATTCCTTCATTAATGAGCCATGCCACTCCATCACTTATATCATTTTGCATAGCTTTTCCCCATTCTTTAAATCCTTTGATGGCAAATTCTTTTCCATATCCCCATGAACCTCTGAAATTAATTTGGAATACTGCATATCCTCTACTCGCCAATAATTGCACATCGGCTCTGTAACCCCAATAATCGCGTGCCATTGGGCCACCGTGCACTAATATTACGGTTGGTAAATATTTTTTATTTTCAACTCTAGGAATTGTGAGATAACCATTTATTTGCAAACCATCGCGCGAAGAAAATTTAATTGATTGCATTGCACAAGTTTGATCCTTATTAATATTTGGATTTATTTCTGCAAGGTGGGTAATTGATTTTACTTCTGCATTATACAAATAAAAATCGCCGGGGGTTCTGTCGTTAAAGGTTCTTACTATTAAATTCTTTTCATTATCTGAATAAGAATTAAAATAGATGTCACTTCCTGGAAATTCAGTTTTTAATTGGTTATAAATTGTTTTCAGTTCTTCATCAAAAAATACCGTATGTTTTTTATCTGTAGCATAATAACAGGAAATCAGTTTATGTTTTTTTGGAGAGCGTTCTGCATATAAAACATCAACATCAGGATGTTCATAAATGATCTCAGCATTTTGTGCATTTGCAGGATCTATTTTCACCAGTGCCGCCTTGTCGCGATGGAGGTTCGACAGCGCATAAATATATTTATTGTTTTCATCAAAAAATAAAGGTTCCACCATTTCCTTCCAATCGCTCACAAGAATGGAAGTAAAAGGTTCATTTTCTGTAGCGCGATAAAGTAAATGTGTTTTTGTTCCTTTTTCAACACTTACAGCCAACCGTAATTTACCTTCATTATCTGCTTTCCAAATTGTAACAGGGTTGATAATATCTTTATTCTCGGCAAGTTGTTTACGTTCACCGGTTCGGATATTTAATCTGTACGGTTCAAAAAGTGCAGGATTATTTTTATTCATTGCAATGATTACCTCATCCGGAAAATCCCGCAATTCATCAATGATTTCAATACGCACGTTTTTATCAGGAGTTAATTCCCTTTTATTGGAACCATCTTTATTAATTGCAAACAATTTAAAATTTTCGTCGCCACCTGAATCTTTAATAAACAGCAAAGTATTGTCATTTTTCCAGAAATAATTGCTGATATCTCTTTCGGTTTCAGCGGTAACCCGAATCGGGGATTGTCTCTCTCCTACTTTTTGCACATAAATATTCAAGCGGGTTTCGTATGGGCCGAGGTAAGAAATGTATTTGCCATCGGGTGAAATACAGAAGGCCGTTTTTTCGGGATTTTTAAAAAAATTCTCAACCGGAATTTCGCCATTATCCAATAACATTAATTCCGCTATCCTAATCGAATCATTTACAATTGTTTCCGATCTCACTTTATTGCAGTCGGCACCCGTTGTAAATATCAAAAACCCACAAAACAGCAATACGATACTACTTAATTTTATTAATGTTTTCAGTCTGTTCATCTTCCCACTTTAGACAAAAGTCAAATTTATATAACTAAACAATAATAGATGTATTGCGTTCGGGTAAATCAACATCCGTTAACAGTGTTTAACAATTATTATAAGGATAAATCAAAAAAAGGAACCTTGTGAGTTCCTTTTGAAAGTTTTTGTGGATTATTGCTGCTTTGAAAGTTCCTTTATTTTTTCTTCAAGTACATATTCATCACCCTCAATATAACCGGTGTGTTTTTCCACTATATTTCCGGTTTTATCGGTTAACACTGTGAAGGGTACAGATTGTCCACCTAAAAGTCGGTGTAATTCCTTGTTAGTATCTAAAACAATTGTATAAGTCCATCCCTGACCTTCAGCATATGATTTTACATTTGCCTTGGTTTTAGCATCGTCGATAGAAACTGCAATTATTTCCACGTTATAGTCCTTTTGCCAGTCTTCATAAATCTCGGCCATATTATTGAGTTCCTCTTTACAGGGAACACACCAGGTTGCCCAGAAACTAAATATCTGTATCTTCCCATCACCTTTGTAATCGGATATTTCCACTTTATTCCCTTTTATATCATACAGACTCAAAGCAGGAATAGGATCCTGTGCCTTTGCAGCCAAAGTGCAGATTAAAACAAAAAAGGGCATTACTACCAATTTTTTCATTATATTTATTTTTTGTAGTTCAAAGATAGGCATCTCAGTCAATATTTATGCCATTAAAAAGACAGCAAGTGATACAATATGTCATGGGAAATTAAAATTTTACAGGAATATTACAATTTTCCGTGCAATCAAAATACCAGTAAAATTAACACTTACAGACATTTGAACACATACCCTTGCCCCTATATTCAATTCACCTATTTACCTTAGTGCCGGGAAACCCATTCTATATGAGAAAAAAATTACTGTTATTACCATTTTTTTTAGGCGTCTCTGCACTATTTGCCCAAAGCAGTTTTTCAGGTGATCTTCAACTTAATACCGAGTTTTACCAAAGCGATTCATCCATTGGTGCAACCGGAACTCCTCACTACGACAACCTTTTAAGCGGATCGAATGGATGGTTGAATACAAGTTACCGGAATGAGCAATTTGGAATCGAAGCAGGTTTAAGGTTGGATATTTTCAACAATTCCAATTTACACAATCCGGGTATTCCTTATACAGACGCCGGAATAGGAAGGTGGTATATCAAAAAAAAGATTGATGCTTTAACCATTACGGGTGGATACATCTACGATCAATTTGGAAGTGGATTAGTGTTTAGAGCTTACGAGGAACGCACTTTAGGAATAGATAATGCGTTATTTGGTATGGAGGTGCAATATAATATTAATGAAAACTGGACAGTTAAAGCAATAGGGGGACAAATGAAAAACCTTTTTTCGAGATATACTCCTGTAATTAAAGGAGCAAATATAGAAGGTATTATTCCCACTAAAAATCAAACTATACAAATTGCACCCGGTGCTGCATTTGTAAACAGAACTATAGATCAGGAGAATATGAATATTATTGTTGATCAGATAAACGGATATGATCTTGAAGACAGATTTGTTCCAAAATATAATATGTATGCAGCATCGTTTTACAACACATTAACCGTAAAAGATGTGAGCTGGTATATTGAATATGCACAAAAAAGTCAGGAAGCAATTAAGGATATTGATAATCAATTGGTAAATGAAAATGGTTCTGTTATTTATTCATCACTTTCATATTCCACCTCTAAAATTGGAAATGGATTTGGAATTACCGGTCAGGTGCGGATGGTAGATAATTGGGTAATGCGCGTATCACCAAATGAAACACAATTAGATGGCATCATGGATTATCTTCCCTCGCTAACAAAACAAAATTCGTTGCGGTTGACGGCGCGATATCAAGCTGTAGCGCAGGAATTAGGGGAATTAGCTTATCAGTTAAATTTAACTTTTACGCCTAAAAAAGGTTATACTTTTAATGCAAATTATTCGAATGTTACTAATGATAGTGTTCAATTATTTCAGGAAATATTTGTTGATTTTGAAATGCGCAAACCAAAATACAAATTATTATTGGGTGGACAATATATTACCTATCACCAGGAAATATTTGAGAACCATCCGGATATTCCAATTGTACAGGCAATTACTCCTTTTGCTGAAATTATATATAAGTTCGATAAGAAAAAATCTATGCGTGTGGAATTGCAATATCAAAATACTGAACAGGATTACGGAAGTTGGGTATATGGTTTAGTGGAATTTAATATTGCACCAAAATGGAGTTTTGCATTAAGCGATATGTGGAATTATGATCCATTGCTTACAGAAGAGGCTTTGCATTATTACTCTGTTTTTGGAGGTTTTACACATAAATCTTCGAAAATTACGTTGAACTATGTAAAACAAATTGCCGGAATTGTATGTACCGGGGGGGTGTGTCGATATGAACCTGCTTTCAGCGGTTTAAAAGCGGGATTGGTAACAACATTTTAATTGAATTTTAAAAGAAAGAATATGAAAAATAATTTTATACCCGGAACAAAATATTTATTTTTATTCAGTTTCCTTATAGTGCTTCAAATGTATTCCTGTAAAGAAGTAGGACCGGCAATTAATCTTTCAGAAACAGATTATGAAACTTATTTAGGCACGGCGCAATCACCGGATGATAAAGTAGTTTTAATTGAAGATTTTACCGGAGCTGCCTGTGTAAATTGTCCTGATGCACATGACGCAATAGCATTAGCAATTGCAGCAAATCCAACACAGGTTGTTGCTATTGCAGAATATAATTATTTTGGAGATCCATTATATCTTGATCAGAATTTTCTAACTGATGAAGCAGAAGCTTTAGATGATGATTATTTAGGCCCTGTTGCCGGTCATCCTGCCAGTTTTATAGATAGAGTTGATTTTAGTACTGACGGATATCTTGCAGAACCTCCCGGAAATATCGTGAGTTATACCAACGACAGATTAAGCGAAGTTCCTTCTTGTAATATTGTTGTTACAAAAGTATATGACGATATTACCAGAGAATTAACACTTACCATCGCTATTGATTATACTGTTGATGTAACTCTGAAAAATCATTTAAGTGTATCGTTGCTGGAAAGCGGAATTATTGCCGCGCAAATAACGGATGCGGGAGAGGTTGCTGATTATGAACATAATCATGTTTTAAGAAAAATGCTCTCCTATTATGCAGGAGATAATTTACCGGAGGAAAATGTTGCGGGAAGAGGATATATTTTTAAATATTCTTATACCTTACCTGAAAATTGGAATGCAGATAATATGAGTGCTGTGGTTTTTGTGCATAATTTTGAGGCGGAGAATAAGGAGGTTTTGCAGGCAGCGGAGCTGAAAATTATTGATTAAAGAGGTAGTAAACGACACCTATCCAAATATGACAAAATTCAAAAATTTGCCATTTACCGTTAAATAATTAAGCTACAATTTATTAATCTTGCTTAAATGGTAAATTATTAAAAAAGATGACTTGAAATTGTCCTCGTTGAGTTTCCTGTAATTTTTGTTGCATAAACCCGGTTTCAAACCGAAAATTTTTATTAATAACATACCCAAGTCCGCCATACAATCTATTTCTATCGAAATATTGATCTTGTGCATTTACAAATACTTCGTTATAAACTGAAAGGTATACTGTGTTGTTAACCATTTCTTTATTATTTAAGGGGAGATTCATAGATAAGAAATATCTGAATCTCATTTGAAAATCTTCGGTTAAAAATCTTTCTTCGACTCTATAGCGATGTTGTAAGTATACACGACCAAAGTTTTGACGGGTTATAAATTGCTGATATAACCGGTGTTCGTTTGAACCAATTTTTTCTTCTGAATTTGGTAAATACTTTTGAGAATTAATGAAAGCATAACCTAGTAGCACATTATTATTATTTTCAGTTAAATTGTAACCAATACCTGTTCTTAATAACAATTGTTGCAAATCGCCGGCAAAATTGTAATTGCGATACTGAGCTTCATTATGCCAGTTAAATTTGCTATTAAACTTTTGATTTCCAAAGTAAATAAACCAATTGCCAAATTCAGAATCTTGGCCAAATGTTAACCTTGATAGTGATATACAGCATATTAATAATATCGCTTTAATTTTATTCATGTTTGCAAGATGTTTTTACTTAATTAACAAAAAGGATATAAAATCATCAGACTACCCTTCGTCAAGATAGTCTGATGTTAACTAAAACCTATAAAAATCAAATTCTAATTATTCCATAAACGTGAGCGCTCCGGTAGCTAGGGTATAATAGGCACCTATAATTTTAATTTCCCCTTTTGCTTCCATTTCTTTAAGAATAGGGCTTTGCTCTCTAATTTCTTTAATTGCAAACTCAACGTTATGTTCGGTTACGTTCTTTACAAAATCAGCGTTTTTAGAAGTCTTTTCTCCGTTAAAGTCCTTACTTAATTCAACTGCCGGTTTAATATTTGCAAGCATAGGTGTTATATTACCAAGCTTTACATCATCAATTGCACCTTTTACTGCGCCGCAGCTTTCATGACCAACTACCATCACAAGTTTGGCACCTGCAACTTTACAGGCAAATTCCATACTTCCAAGCAGATCTACATTTACAAAATTGCCGGCAACCCGTCCAACAAAAATATCTCCAACACCTTGGTCTAATACAGTTTCTATAGGCACACGGCTATCTAGGCAGCTAAGCACTACCGCCTTAGGGAATTGCCCTGCGGCCGTATTATGCACTTGGGCCGGAAAATCTCTCGCTGTTAGCTTGCCTTCCTGAAAGCGCATATTTCCTTGTTTGAATTCAGCAATCACTTGATCGGGAGTAAGGCTAGATTGAGATTCAGCGCTCATTACACTTGAAACAAGCTTTGCAGATTGTTCCTCAGCGGCAACAGGAATCGTAGTTGCATCACCTGCAGTTTTCGAGGAGCAAGCACTGAAAAGAATTGCAGTGAAGGCAATTGAGTAATTTAATAGTTTTTTTTTCATTTTTTTATTGATTTATTTTAATACAAGGGCAAAAATACGTTGAACAGTTCATAATAGTTTATATATCTTTACAATAATAATCATAAATTAATCTTATGAACTATACGATACGTCAGCTTGAAATTTTTCTTAAAATCGTTCAATTAAAGAGCGTAACAAAAGCTTCGGAAGAGTTATACTTGTCGCAACCGGCTGCTTCCATTCAATTGAAAAATTTCCAATTACAATTTGACATACCACTTTTTGAAATAATTAATCGCAGAATTTATATTACTGAATTTGGCTATGAAGTTGCCCATTCGGCTGAGCATATACTTAATGAGGTAGAAAGATTGCAGGCAAAAGTATTTAAATATAAAGGTCAAATAAAAGGCGTCTTAAAATTTTCCGTTGTTTCAACCGGTAAATATATTATGCCCTATTTTTTGACCGATTTCATTAAACTGCACCCGAAGACAGAACTTTTTATTGACGTTACAAATAAAAAAAAGGTTCTAGACAGCCTAAGTAAAAATGAAGCTGACTTTTCACTTGTTTCTGTTCAACCGAGCAGTGATAGTTTCGAAAAAAT
Source organism: uncultured Chitinophagales bacterium (assembly GCA_964638865.1). GTDB lineage: Bacteria > Bacteroidota > Bacteroidia > Chitinophagales > BACL12 > UBA7236. The sequence goes on from CAZXBG010000005.1 coordinate 20,538, forward strand.
TGATTTGATGCCTAATAGGCTATTTTTAATTGGGCGCAAAAAGAAAAAACAAATGGGTAATGAAACATTAGAATCGATATTAAAAGAAAATGCGCTAATTTTTCGTGAAAAGGGTTCGGGCACTCGGCAATTGATGGAACATTTTATTGAAACTAAAAAATTGAAAATTGATAAGAAAATGACATTAATGTCGAATGAAGCAACTAAACAAGCTGTATTAGCAGGTTTAGGGTATTCGATAATGCCTTTAATTGGAATTAAAAACGAAATATTAAACAATGAGCTACATATTATACCGTTAAAAGGGTTACCCATTAAAAGTAATTGGAGCTTAATATGGCCAAAAGGGAAAGTATTAAGTGACATCGCCAAAGCATATGTTGATTATTTGCATTTAGACAAGTCTAATATAATTACCAAGTATTTTGATTGGTATGATAATTTTTAGCATTTACAAAATATACCGGTCAATTTTGCATAATTAATTCGCATGATAAAGTAAGGCCATTAAAATTTAAAAAGCTAATAATAAAGAAAGTTCCGACTTTAGCAGAGTCGAGTTTAGTCTTGATTTAAAAGATTTTTTGGTATCCCCAAATCCAAAAAAATTATCTGGTCCGCTTATGAGGTGTTATAAAATCCATGTTGCTTTTTTTCGAAAGGCAGTAGTGTTTTTTATGTCTATTTGGAAGTTTTAGTGCAAGTTTGCAATGGAGGTGTTCTTATCTAACTCTGACTTTGGTGAAAACATCACCCCCTGTTGAACAAAATGAAATCATAATTGTTTACATGTTTATACTTTCGGACAAGCCGAACACCGTTTTACAAAGTAGGCCAAATTTAAACGTCATTAAAAATGAACAAGAAAAATCTAGTATTAGCAACACTCGCTGTATGTCTATTTGCTACATCTTGTAACCAAGTTACAGAAAAAGCCAAAGAAGAAGCACAAAAAGTGGTTACACAAACCAACGAAAAAGTGCAAAAGACAATCGACGACCTAGGTTTAGTCTATGTTGAAGAAGGAGCACAAGACGTTATTACTTACGATGAAGTGAACGCTGCACAGCAGGCATGGTGCGATGCTTTGGTTAAAATTGGAAAACTGAAAGAAGATGGAGGAGATTACAAAACTTTTGCCGAACAAGTACTTTCAGAAGCATATAATTACGACAATGGAAAAGTATTTTTTAAACCTACATTAGCATATGGTGACCAGACATTTAGAAATGATAAAAAGGGAGCATTAGCCTACTTTATAGGCGGCGACCCTGATTATCCAAACGATAAAGGTTTTGCATTAACACCTTGGGTAAAAGCAAGATACGACAATGCAGGTAATGGGAATGAGGGCATACAAATTTATGGTTCCATTGCAATAACAATGGGTAATGTGTGGGTAACTGCCAAAGATGGAAAAGAAGTGATGGTAGATAAAACTTGGGTTTTCAAAAAAGGTAAAGACGGCAAACTACGCATTATTGTTCACAAGTCAGCACTACCATTTAACCCTAATAATTAATTAAAAAAAGGTTGAAAATCAAAATTATAAATCACTCTCTTTATTGATATGAAAAAAATTATATAGTAAATATTTTGTCTTCCTTATTTCCTGTATATTTAATAACTTAAATGTACAGAATAACTGACTAACTGCGAGCAATAGTATTGGTGGGTACAATTATTTTGGAACTTTTAAGGTCTCTGATTAAGTAGGAATTCACTCCGAATACCAATGGCGAAGTAACGATTACATTACCAGCTGGAAGCAAAACCTATTAAGAGTAGATGCAAATTAAAGCTTAAACCCACGAGTGTTATTTAGTACAGGTTATGCTTGGATTGAAACCTATCCATATGAAGAAATCCCTTAGAATAGTTTAGGTACAAATTTTACGGAACATCGTATTTTTGAAATGGTGCAACTTTCACATAAAGAAGGCCTTATAGATTTTTCACACAGATTTATGTTAGAACAGCGTTTCGCAGGTCGGTATAGTTCGGCCAACGAAATAGCAGAGGACGAATTTCCGTTACTAAAACGAATGAGATATATGGTTAGATTACAAATATCATTAAAAGGTGAAGAAATGAAAGAGAACACGCCTTATAGTGCAATGTAAGAGGCGGTATTTATTGGATTTGGAAAAATGTAAATGCTAATGTCTTTGGCCAAAATCGGACAGGCATTTTGTTGGGCAATCATTTTAATAAAAATATTAGAATTGAAGGCGGCTATCTTAAACAGATAGTTCAACACGTTAGGCAAATAAATGGACAAAATGTATTTCAAAATAATAAGGGTGTTATTATAAACGCAAATTTAAATTTTGATATGACAAATGAATCAGAACAATAATAACTGCTATAAACATTTAAGTATTAAACACATCTGCACTTTCAGGAGATTCGAGTTTAAACCAAATTTAAATAAATTGTTTATGAATGGGGTTTGATTGCTTTTATCATCGTTTACAAGAATCATTAATGGAGTGGATAATACTTGTTTTTTTAATGGCTTAATTACTGTTTTACTATCACCGGGTCAATATCTTGCTTGTTTTCGTTTTCAACGATCTAATTTAATTTAATTTTAAGGTGGGCTGTTTTTTTTGCAAAATTAGACTTGGTGACCCTTTCGCTTCAAAAGGAAGGATAATTATCATACGCTCTGTTTTCTAAGAGGGAAATGCCTCAATATCCTATCATAGTTCGTCTTTTGCCGTTGTGTTTTAAATGGAAAATACACGCATTTTTATTTGTATCACTATAATTTTTTCAAAAGGGAGTATTGTTTTTTTAGTTTTATTACTAATTTTGAATAGTTACTAACGATTGTGCTTTTTCACAGGCCGTAGTTATACTGTTTTAGAACAAAAAGAATAGATCAAATTAGTAAGCAGAATAAATAAAATACTATATTTGAACTCACGAATGAGGATATTGGATTTGTAATTATTTGATTTTAAACACCAATAAAAAACGTTAGTTAGGATCTATAGTTGAAACCGGAATGGTGGTACAGTTGGGGCCGGAATATTCAGATCTACAAAACAATAGAAATCTAACAATAATTTATATTTACAATGGTAACAAAAATAGAAAAAATGAAAAGATCCACAATTATTATTTGTATTCTAGCAATAAGCTACAATTGTTTAGCACAAGTTGAAGATGCTTCTATTAAAATGGATTTTGGAAAAGGAGTTCAATTTACATCTGCCGATTCTTTGTTTACTATGGCAATAAGTGGAAGAATTCAAAGTCTTTTTGAAGCTAGAAGAGATATTACAAACGAAGCCACAGGTGCCGACTTTTTGCTTCGAAGGTGCCGTTTAAATTTTCAAGGTACTGCATTTAATCCCCAATTTACGTATCGAATTCAGTTGGGTTTTGCACATGGTGACATTAATTCAGGCAATAGTACGGCGCAGAATAATTTGGTATTGAGAGATGCGATGCTTTTTTACAAACCTAATAAATGGCTTCGTGTTGGTTTTGGACAGACTAAACTTCCCGGGAATCGACAAAGACAAGTTTCTTCTGCTAATCTTCAATTGGTGGAACGTTCTATTTCAAACAATAATTTTACATTAGATAGAGATAAAGGTATATGGTTGTATAACAATTTCAGAATCAATAAAACAGTTTTAAAATCTACACTCGCAATATCAAGTGGCGAAGGCAGAATTGTATCTGCTAAAAACGGCAAACTTAGTTACGCTGCCCGATTGGAATTTTTGCCATTAGGAGAGTTTTCAAAATTCGGAGACTACGTTGAAGCTGACATTGAAAGAGAAAACAAACCAAAACTTTCTATTGCGTGTGTATATAGTTTTAATGATGATGCAACAAGAACAATGGGGCAATTAGGAGATTTTTTATTCAATGCAGAAACAGCTAATATTAAATATTACGGAGGTGATTTACTTTTTAAATACAAAGGCTTTTCGCTTGTATCAGAATTCTACAATAGAAATTCCGACAAAGCTATAATTACCAACAACATAGATTCAACGCAGAGTAATTATGTTATCGCAGGAAATTCTTTTATGATTCAGTCTGGCTATTTTGTATCTAAAACGAACGAAGTTGCAATTAGGTACGCTCAAATTAACCCCGATACGAAAGTAGCTTCCATTATGAATGCACAAAAAGAATATGTAATCGGATTTTCACATTACTTTAATAAACATAGTTTAAAGATACAATCTGACGTAACATATTTAGAAAATGGCGATAATAATAGTTTAATCTATAGGTTTTCCGGAGTTGTTACATTTTAATCTGTATACAAGTTTGATGAGAATTGATAAAACATATAAATAAAATTGGTTTTTAAGAACGGCACCTTGCAGTGCATTCGCTTCAACAGACAGGTTACTTAACAAGTTTTGTGCAAGCCCACGGCAACAATAACTGCGCGACAATTAATCCAAAATCTTAAAAACTAAATCATCTAAAAACTGATAAGTAAAGTTTTTATTATTTTCAAGAGTCACATCCGTAAGTCGTGGTAAGTGTTGACTAAAATATTGTTGAAAATGAGAAGTTTCTATTATCGTGCTGCTCAATGATTTAGAAAATGCATAGTTATTATTATAATTTGTTAATACACTTGCAATTTTTGCACATAAATCTTTATAGGGCTTAAATACCTTATTTTGATTTATTTCTTTCACTTCTTTTATCAAATAAACTTTGCTGCTTTCTGAAATTACGATTTGAGTCAGCATTCTTTTATTATAATCCAAATTACCACTGCTTTCAGGCAATTCGATGGTGAGAATTTTTAAAATGGTCTTAATTTTTTGCTTATTATCTGTAATATTTTGCAATTGGAAATCAATTAGAAAATCCATGTAAAACCAATACCAACTTATAATGTATAGTAATAAGCGATGTTTATTCTCAAAATACCTGTAAATTGATGCTTCAGTTGTCCCCACTTCAAATGCTAATTTTTTAAAAGTAAAAGACTCAAAACCCAAGTTGTAGATTAGGTCAATGCTTTTTTTTACTATATTTTTCCCCAATTCGCTGCTTTCTGGATTGCGCAGATAAACTGACTCATTTACGTGGAACGATATTTTGAACTCCATTTGAATCTTTACTTCTTCAAAGGTAACTAAAATGTAGAAATTATAGTAATCATATAATTTAAAATACTTTAACACTCTTTTATAATAGTATTGCTATTAATTGTGAAAGTATTAGTATCTTTGTTCCGAAAGAGGCTTATAATCCTTTGTATAGTATCAAATGAATATCAATATTAGAATATTATTTTTTCTATTACCCTTGCCTCAAACTGGCCCTTTACTGGCCAAGGCAGCATTTGTAACAAAGGGTTTTAAAGGATTAGGAGGTGGAAATTATAACAATAATTGGAGTTGGAGGGATGGGCACAACTACCAGAATTGCAACTTCTCAAGCGGTTTACAACAAATAGATTTAAAAGCAGAATTTTGGTTAGATCATACAAAATGCACCAGTGTTTTAACGGCTAAGGGTTATGCTCACTCAATATTTCATTTAAAGTACAGTGTGGAAAGCGAATAACTGGAGCAAGTTATGAATCAACACAATTTACCAATATAAAACCTTACAGTAAGGATAAACTAATAAAAAATAAGTTCGTTAAAAATTAATTATTAATAATATAAATAAAAAAAATGAAAAACTTAAACCTCTCAATTTTAGCAATTGCAGCATTATTGGTAACAAGTTCCTGCAACCAAACAAAGAATGTTACTGCCACTGAAGCCTCCATTAATAATACAGCTAAAACAATTTCTACGCCTGATGAGGCATTAGCAGAAATGAAGGCAGGTAATCAAAGGTTTTTGGATAATAAGTCCATTAATATAGACTACTCAAATCAGATTGAGCAGACTAAAAATGGTCAGCAACCACACACACTAATTCTTTCGTGTTTAGATTCTCGTATTCCGCCGGAAGTAATTTTTGACCAGGGTATCGGAAATATCTTTGTAGCAAGAGTTGCTGGTAATATAGAAGATCCAAATATATTAGGTAGCATGGAGTTTGCAACAAAAGCAGTAGGAACTAAGCTTATTATTGTAATGGGACATAATAAGTGTGGTGCAGTGAAAGGCGCAATTGACAATGCAGAATTGGGCAACCTTACACAATTGGTAGATCAAATAAAACCTGCCATTGTAGGTGATAAGAGCAACATGGATGCTATGATGGATGCTACAGCAAAGCAAAATGTTAAACAAACAATTAGTGATATTTTAAAATTTAGTCCGGTAGTGAATGATTTAGTTAAAGCAAATAGCGTTAAAATCGTTGGAGCGTATTATGATCTCACCACCGGTAAAGTAACATTTTTATAAAATATAGTTGTTAATTATCATAGTTGTATAATAAAATAGGCTGTATTAATATATTTTTTATTAGTAATTTGTAATATTGATTTGTGTTGATTTGTTTTAACTATTGGATTAATAGTTTTTCAAATCAACACATTTTTATTTTCTGCATTTGATTACTATTGTGAACACATTTTAGTTTAAATATAATCATTTTTCGCAATTAAAACTACCGAAATTTTTGATCTTCCAATCAATTGATCTTTGCATGATAATGTTTTGTAATTGATAGCATACACTTAATTGACTAATTTTTCTGCTGTTGTAGCGATTTTTTTGCCAAAATCGGGAGGGGGTAAAAAAATTCTTCAAACAACTCCAGGCAATGGAATTTAAAATTGACTTTAGAAATTTTTTGTTATATTGAGACCACAGGCTGATTTAATTGCAGCTCTTCCAAAGCTTTCGTTACACTTTGGATTTGGGCAACTTTAAAAAATACCTAAAGTTGATTTAAAGTATAGGTCATAAAATAAGGTTATGAATTACATTACGAAGATAAATGAAAATATATAATCAGTAATCCACAATTTTACACTGTTAAAATTAAACAAACAGAAAATGAAAAAAATAACGGTAGCAAAAGGTGATGGCATTGGTCCTGAAATTATGGACGCCACATTAGCAATAATTTTAGCTGCAGGGGCAAAAATTGAAATAGAAGAAATTGAAGTGGGAGAAAAGGTGTATTTAGCCGGAAACACATCAGGCATTGCCTCTGAGTCCTGGGAAACTATCAGAAAAAATAAAATATTTTTAAAAGCGCCGATTACAACTCCGCAAGGTGGAGGATATAAAAGTTTAAATGTTACAACGCGCAAATTTCTCGGATTGTATTCCAATGTTCGACCTTGCATGAGCTTGCATCCATTTGTAAGCACAAAGCACCCAATAATGGATATAGTTATTGTGAGAGAAAATGAAGAGGACTTATATGCAGGTATAGAACATCAGCAAACCGATGAAGTAGTGCAATGCCTGAAATTAATAAGCCGCCCAGGTTGCGAAAAAATTGTACGTTATGCATTTGAATACGCGAAGCAACAAAACAGAAAAAAAGTAACCTGTTTTACAAAAGATAACATTATGAAGCAAACAGATGGGTTGTTTCATCAAGTGTTTGATGAAATTGCGAAGGAATATCCTGGGATAGAAAACGAACATTGGATAATTGATATTGGCGCAGCTAAAATGGCTGACACACCTGAAGCATTTGATGTAATTGTGATGCCTAATTTATATGGCGATATATTGTCAGATATAGCCGCACAAATTACTGGTTCGGTAGGATTAGCCGGGTCGGCAAATATTGGTGAAGAGTGTGCCATGTTTGAAGCAATTCATGGTTCGGCCCCTCGGAGAGCAGGACAAAATGTAGCTAACCCTTCGGGTTTATTGCAAGGAGCAATCATGATGTTGAATCATATAGGGCAAACGGAAGTGGCCGAAAAAGTACAAAATGCATGGTTGAAAACCATTGAGGACGGCACGCATACTTATGATATTTATAAAGAGGGAATAAGCAAACAAAAATTAGGCACAAAAGAATTTGCAAAGGCAGTAATCGCAAATCTTGGTAATAAACCTTCTATTTTAAATCAAGTCTCCTATGCTAACAATATTGCTTTAAATCTTCCTAAATACAAACGCAAATCAGCAGCCAAAAAACAACTAGTAGGTATTGATGTATTTGTTCATTGGGGAGGAGCCAATCCAAATGAACTAGCTGAAAAAATAAAAAAAATTGAACGCAATGGAATTATACTTACAATGATATCAAACAGAGGTATAAAGGTATGGCCCGATGGTTTTAAGGAAACTTTTTGTACCGACCATTGGAGGTGCCGATTCAAACCAATCGAAGGGTCAGAAATGCATAAGGAAAACATCATTGATCTTTTGCAAAGTGCATTGACAGCAAACATTGATACCATTAAAACTGAAAACCTTTATGAATTTGATGGCAAGGCAGCCTATTCATTGGGACAAGGCCAATAATAATTAAATAAACATTCAATGCATGTGAAACTTATAGAAGGTGGGCATAAAATTAATGATGCAATTGATTTAATAACATGATTGGTAGGCGTCAAAATTGAATTTCACGAAAATAAAACTAGTGTTAAGTTAAATATAATATGACTTTTAATTAAAATATATTTGTACCTTTGATAAAACTATTACAAATGATACGATATACAATTAAACTAACAGAGGAAGAAGTATCGGAACTAATGGACAATGTCAATAAGGGCTCTCATACTTCACAGACCTTTCGAACTGCTTGCATTCTAAATCTAAAATTTAAAGAAAATGAACTGTCTGGTGTTACAATTCCAATACCATTTGAAAAATTATAATCTGGCATTTTAATATTTGTTTGGGAGGTAACTATTTCAATGGAAAATAAAAAAGATAAACAATGGTCCGATTCGTTTATTTATTAGATTTATAATTGACATAGGTCCAATTTAAATAAGTTTAGTTGAATTGGTTTATAAAAAATTTAGTATTCCTAATAATCTAAAAATTGCTTCCTACTAAATTATATTTTAAGTTGAAATTGCACAACAAATATATTACTTTGGTCAATACCTCCAGGGGAAACGGCTGTTTCCCAATTAGTGTGAATGAGATTCAATTGCAACCTTGCCATGTTTTCAGACAAAAATGTAAATCCAATATTACCTGTTATTGTTGAATAATCGTTTGATTCAATTAGCGTATTTGGATCAGTATTCTCAAATTTACCACCAACCTCAAATATTTTGCACCAAGGTTTGTTAATATTAAATTTTAGTAGTGCCTGTGCAAAATAACCGTCAAGAACATAATCATTAATTAAGAATTCTGTTGCTGTTGTATCATCCACAATTGCTTTTGTAAATGATGTAGTATTTATTCCTTGAATATACTCTCCTTCTAATATTAATTTTGTTTTAGGTGTTAAGTTTTTTTGGAAACTTACATCCGCACCATATGCATTTGCATTTTGGTTTTGAGTGGATATATTTTGAACATTAGCACCAATTCTCAAACCTTTTATTAAAGAATACTCTAACCGAAGGACAACATTTTTTTGAGTATTATCATCTAAAATAACACTCCTGTTACTTCCATTGGCTACTGCTAGGTAATAATTTAATGGTGACTTTTCTTTCATAAATGTTCCAAACACCATAACACCCGGTTGGTATGAAGCCAAATTGTTTAATACAAAAATATCTCTGGTAGTTCCTCTGTCTATCATACGCAGATCTTCGTGGCTTGTTAACTCGTCAAGCTCAAAAGGCATTTTAAATTGACCTGCCCTGACGTTGAGTGCATTATTCCAATTATATTCCATATATGCTAACTCTATAGTACGACCTATATTACTGCCTTCCAATTCTGGCAATTGTATTCTTACTACACCGGCAAATCTTTCGGTAAGTTTAATGTCCGTTCTTAACTCCGCTCGCCTAACCCGAAAATTAGCCCCAACAGCTACCGCATTGTATCTATTCAACACCTCAATACTATCTGTTAATGATGCTTCAAATCTGGAATGCACAAGTGCTTTTACTTTAATAGTTGGTTTGAAGGTGCTGTCAATTTGAGAATAGGCAGCGATGCTGCACATTACAACAACGGCAAAAATAACAATGTGTTTAGTTAACATAAAATTTAGTTTAGCGAAGCAAAGGTAAATTTGCCATTTGGCTTTTACGTTAACCTAATGTTAAGTTTAGATTTAGTTTATGATAAATTGTTATAAGTTTGACAGTCTGTTAACATTGGTTATAAATTGGCTAAAAGAGGTTGCCAATTTTAAATGTATATGATATTCATGTTAAGAATAATTAAAGAAATTGACTCCTAATGCTGTGGAGATTTGGATGGTGTTGAGCCTAATCTATTGTATAATGTTAAAATAATTTGATGTAGTAAATTCATAATCGTTCCGTTTATTTACATTATTGAGTTTTACGGTATAATTAATTTGATAAATTCCGAACTTACCACTTTCTAAACTTTCAAGATTTAGCGCCACGCCGAAAAAACCTGATTTATAATGAAATAAATAACTCGAAGGCGAGAGCGAAGCATTTCCGTGTTGAATGTAATTTAATTCCACCTTTAATTCAGATTTTAAGCTCTGGTCAAAAGCAATCAAAGCAAAATAGGTGTTCGAATCGATTTTAAATATTGTCTGAGGAATATCAATTTTAATATCTGACCATCTGTTTTGAACCGACTGATAGGAAAGCAAGTCATTAACAAGCAATAGAATATCGTTTATGATCACAATTTCCGCATATTTTTTTACTTCCGTTTTTTTATTTGTATATTTATAATAGTAATCATCCTGTAATCGTGGTTCGATTATTCTTTTTATCAAATCTTTTTTAAATATATTTGCCAAATTCATTGTTACCTGAAAAGAATCACTTTGTACATGGTTAATAAAAGACGCTGTTTCCGTTACAATAAGTTTGATTTTCCCCAAACAATCCTGTGTAGTCTGCCTAGGGTCTCCTTCTGCTAATTTCCAGGCTGTTTGAGCAATCCGATCGTTATGTGCCATGATAAATTCATTTGATTTTTCCAAAGCATTTTTAAATGCTTCCTCTTCTGCAGTTTGTTTGCAGGAACAAAAAATAAAGGAATTTAATATCAAAAAAAATAGTTTAGATCTCATAGAAGCAGGTGGTTCACTGTTTAACGAAATTTACCCTTTTTACATTATAAAAATCAAAACTTATTTACATACCGGAAAATGATCACAATGCTTTCAGAATATTTAATCTTTCTAAACGGTCTTTTATTCCTGCTTCCGCTTCATGCAAGAACAATTCAGCCAATTCAGGATCTTTGGTTCTGATTATATCAAAACGGTTTTCGTGATACATGAATTCACTTAATGGAATTGTAGGTTCTTTGGAATCCAATGTAAAACGATTTCCCTTTTCCTTTAGTGGATTGTATCTGAACAAAGGCCAATAACCTGCATTCACAGCATTTTTTTGTTGATCGTTTCCATGACACATGTCGTAACCATGTGCTATACAATGACTGTATGCAATAATTAATGATGGTCCCGGAAATGCTTCGGCTTCCTGAATTGTTTTTACAGTATGCACGTCATTTGCACCCATTGCAATTTGTGCAACGTATGCTTTACCATGTGCAATTGCCTGCAATGCGAGATCTTTTTTTCCGGTTCGTTTACCGTTGATAGAAAATTTTGCACTTGCCCCTAACGGAGTTGATTTTGATTTTTGCCCGCCGGTGTTGGAATATACTTCCGTATCTAAAACAAAAATATTTACATTTTCACCGGTTGATAAAACATGGTCCAAGCCACTAAATCCGATATCATATGCCCAACCATCTCCGCCAATTATCCAAACAGATTTTTCCGCGAGAAAATCGGCGAGTTGCATTAAAGTATTGGCTTGAGGCGATTTACTGGAACGCAATCTTTTTCTCAATTCACTGATCTGCAATTTTTGTTTTTTAATATCTGCTTCGCCACTTGCATGCGTTCCGATTATTGCATTTACAAGTTCCTCTCCAACTTCCTCTTTCATTTCCAATAAGAGGTCATGCGCGATTTCCATTTTTTTATCGGTTGCGAGTTTAATTCCCAATCCAAATTCTGCATTGTCCTCAAAAAGTGAATTTGCCCAGGCTGGTCCCTCTCCGGCCTTATTAAACGACCAAGGTGTGGTAGGTAAATTGCCTCCGAAAATAGAAGAACATCCCGTTGCATTTGCAACTATCATTCTATCGCCAAATAATTGAGTAAGCAATTTTAAATATGGAGTTTCACCGCAGCCGGCGCAAGCACCTGAGAATTCAAATAATGGTTGCAAAAGTTGTGTACCTTTCACGGTATTTTTATTTACTCTTTCGCGATCAATATCCGGCAGCGTAAGAAAATAATCCCAGTTTAATCTTTCACTTTCAACAAGGTTCATTTTATCCACCATATTAATTGCTTTATGCCCCGGCTCTGTTCTGCTTTCCACAGGACAATATTCCACACATAAATTACATCCGGTGCAATCTTCCACACTTACCTGTAGGGTATACGCTTCGTGTTCTTTAAAGAATTCTTTTCCAATAGGATCATGTGATTTAAATGTTGTTGGAGCATTTTCCAACGCATCTTTTTCATATACTTTACATCTTATAGCAGCATGCGGACAAATAAGAAAACATTTTCCACATTGAGAACAGAGTTGTTCGTCCCATACCGGAATATTTTCTGCAATATTTCTTTTTTCATATTGTGTAGTGCCCGAAGGATATACTCCATCCACGGGAAATGCACTTACAGGTAATTGATCACCTTCTCCTGAAATAATTCTTGCCAAAACATTTTTTACAAATTCGCTGCTGTTATCAGGAACTGGTGCATCTAATTTTAAATGGCCTGTTTGAAGATCACCGTAATTAATTTCAAACAGATTCTCGAGTGTTTTATCAACTGCTTCATAATTTTTATTTACAACTGCTTCTCCTTTCTTAAAATAACTTTCCAATATGGCATCCTTGATCTTACCAATTGCGGTTTCTTTTGGAATAACATTGCTGATCGCAAAAAAACAAGTCTGTAAAATGGTATTGATTCTGCTTCCCATACCGGTTTCCTTTGCTACAGCAGTTGCATTGATAACATAAAATTTTAATTTTTTAAGTATGATCTCTTCCTGAATTTTTTCCGGCAGTTTAAACCAAACTTCCTCTTTGGAATAAGGTGCATTCAATAAAAATATTGCACCTTTTTCTGCATCTTTCAGCACATCATATTTTTTCAAATAATTAAAATGATGGCATGCAATAAAATTGGCTGAATTAATTAAGTAAGCCGATCTTATAGGATTTTTTCCTGCCCTTAAATGCGAAACGGTTAATGAACCTGATTTTTTTGAATCATACACAAAATATCCCTGCACATAATCTCCTGTGATATCGCCAATGATCTTAATTGAATTTTTATTTGCACTCACAGTACCATCCGCACCCAATCCAAAAAATAAACCGCGGAAATAATATTGGTGTTCCAGTGAAAATTCTTTTTCGTAATCAAGACTTAAATGCGTAACATCATCTTCAATACCTATGGTAAAATGTTTTAATGGATCCGATTTTTTTAATTCGGCAAAAATTGCTTTTACCATTCCGGCATTAAATTCTTTGGATGCCAATCCGTAACGACCTCCAATTACAAACGGCATTGTTCCGGTAAACTCTTCATGCAAAGCACTTATTACATCCATATAAAGAGGTTCACCTATCGCACCCGGGTCTTTACATCTGTCTAAAACTGCTATACGTTTAACTGTTTTTGGCAAAACACCGATAAAATCTTTCACAAAAAATGGTCTGTATAGTCGCACAATCACAACACCCGTTTTTTCACCTTTTTTATTTTCATATTCCACCAATTCCTGCACAGCACCTGCTCCGGAACCCATTATTACAATAATGTTTTCGGCATCTGAAACACCATAATATTCATATAAATTATATTTTCTTCCAGTTAATTCGGCAAACTTTTCCATTGTTTGTTTAACGATACCGGGAACTTGTAAATAATAATTATTTCCTGCTTCGCGACTTTGAAAAAACACATCCGGATTTTGTGCAGTTCCTTTAATAAAAGGATTTGCCGGATTTAAAGAACGGCGGCGATGTGCCAGTACATCCTCCACATTTATCATAACTTTAATTGTGGAGTCGGGAATTATTTCCACTTCACTTAATTCGTGGGAAGTTCTGAACCCATCGAAAATATTTAAAAATGGCACTCTTGATCTTAAAGTAGAAGCCTGCGCAATTAATGCCAAATCCATTGCTTCTTGTGCATTACATCCAAACAACATCGAAAAACCTGTAGACCTGCAAGCCATCACATCACTGTGATCACCAAAAATAGAAAGTGCATGTGTTGCCAGAGCCCTTGCCGCAATATGAAAAACTGTTGGTGTAAGTTCCCCTGCAATTTTATACATATTCGGTATCATTAATAATAATCCTTGCGAGCAGGTAAAAGTAGTAGCAAGTGCCCCACCTGTTAATGCACCGTGTATTGTTCCTGCAGCACCTGCTTCGCTTTGCATTTCAATAATTTTCGGCACTTGTCCGAAAATGTTTATTTTGTTTTTCGACGACCACTCATCCGCCCATTCACCCATTGCAGAGGAAGGAGTTATAGGATAAATTGCACAAATTTCATTTGTTTTATAAGCAATGGTAGCAGCAGCTTCGTTGCCATCCATGATATCGCGAATCACAGTATCTTTTTCCTCTTTTGGTGAAAGTATGTCCAGCGGTTTATCAATTAATTCTGCCATGATGAAGGAGTTTTGAATTCGATTATATTAATGCCTGTGTTTCGAAGTAAACTTCCAGATAAATCAACGGATTGCGAATGAGGAGGGTCAGTTAGGTGGGTGATAAATGTCAATCAATTCCGCCGAAGGCCCACGGTAATATTAAATTTATTCATCATCATTTATCTTCAGCGCAGACTCCGGTGGACAGTGCCCTCACATGGCCTACTAACACAAATAAAATATTATACTCTTGAAGGACTATGTAGATTCGGAATTTACAAACGGTATATCATAATTAATGTTAAAATTTAATTTGACAATTTAAGCTGTTTTAGGCTGCATCACTTGTATATAAAGCTGTTCAGAAATTGTTCATGAAATGGCAAAAATATTTTTATTTAATTTTTTGAACAATCAGAAAGCGGTTTAGTTATAACTGCAATATTTTCAAACTAAACAAAAAAAATTATGAAAAAATTACTTCTTACATCAAGCTTTGCAATTATGACGCTGCTTGGCTTTTCGCAAACTGCTCGAGTGCAGGTAATTCACAATTCGGCAGACCCTGCTGCTAAATTTGTTGATGTGTATCTCGACGGTGGATTGTTATTAAATGATTTTAAATTCCGCACTGCATCACCTTATATTGATGCGCCTGCAGGCACACCTATTACCATTAGTATAGCCCCTTCAACCAGTGTTACTGTTGATGATGCAATTGCAAACTTTACATACACATTAACGGAAGGCGATAAGTATGTAATTGTTGCCAACGGAGTATTGGACCCCGGTGCATTTGCCGTAAACCCTGATGGTGTAAGCACTGCATTTAATTTATTTGTGCGCAACGAAATGCGCGAATCTGCATTAGATCCAAACAATATTGATTTTGTATTTTTCCATGGAGCAACCGATGCGCCAACAGTAGATGCGATTGCACGCGACGTTGCAACTGTAGTTGACAATGCTTCCTATACTGCATTTACAGATTATGTAAGTGTACCTGCTGCCAAATATTATATTGATGTAACACCTGGCGACTTACCTTCATTAATAGTTGCGAGTGCACGTGCATTTTTAGATGGTGCAGCCGGTGGATCTGCAGTAATTTTTGCAAGTGGTTTTTTTGATGTTGCAACTAATCCCGGTGGTAAAGCATTTAAATTATTTTATGCATTACCTGACGGAACTGTTCAACAATTACCATTTATTTCTACCGCTAAATTACAGGTAATTCACAATGCTGCGGATCCTGCTGCTGCAGTTGTAGATATTTATGTTGATGGTGCTTTAGCAATCGACAATTTTGAGTTCCGCACAGCAACACCATATATTGATGTGCCGGGAAATGTGCCGGTAAGTATTGCAGTTGCCCCTCCTACAAGTGAATCGGTTGATGATGCAATTGCTACAATATCTGCAACCTTTAAAGCAGGTTACGGTTATGTTGCAATGGCAACGGGTGTTTTAAATCCTGATTTATTTAACCCTAATCCAGATGGCGCTTCTATTGCTTTTGGCTTATTGGTTAAGGAAAATGTTGAATTTGTTTCAGACAGAGGAAATGGTTTAGAATTTTTTGGTGTGCATGGTTGCACTGATGCACCAACAGTTGATATTATTGCCCGCGATGTAGCCACATTATTAGATAATGTAAGTTATGGTGCCGTATCAGCATATCAAATCGTACCGGCAAATACTACTTACATTTTAGATGTTGCTTTAGGTGATGCACCTGAAACTGTAGTTGCTTCTTACGAAGCTTCCTTAGCAGCTGTTGCCGGACAAAGTGCTGTTGTATTTGCAAGCGGATTTTTATCGCCTGAATTAAATCCTGAAGGCAGCCTTCCTTTCGGTTTATATTATACATTGGCTGATGGCACAACAGGTGCGTTCCCGGTTTATGTTATGCGTGAAGGTATTGAAAATACAATTGCAAGTAATATCTACCCAAATCCTGCAAATAACAATGTAAACGTATCTGTTCCTTCTGCATTTAATGGAACAATTCAAATTGCCGATTTAAATGGTAAAGTAATAAAACAATTGTCTGTAAACAGCAGCTTTGGTGAAATGCTTAACATCAACATCGCAGAACTTGCATCGGGAATTTATACCCTTACCATTACTTCCGAAAATGGAATAAGTGCAACAAAATTGGTTAAAGAATAATAAGTCAGTAATTTACTGATAAATGTGATTTTTAAAAACCGGCTTCGGCCGGTTTTTTCATTTTATCCAATTCCGCCGGAATCCAATGTAAATATTAAATTTAATGATCCTCATTTATTTTCAGTGTAGACTCAGGTTTGCCAATCCATCCCTATAGTCTATTCAAACAAATAAAAATAATCAAAGTTGCGAGGGACTCTAAGAATATGGAATTGGCAAATCATCAAATATGTTTTGTCACCTATAATTGAAAACTGTAATAAATCTGCGTGCAATATTATCTTAAAATAAACAGAATAAGAACAAAACCTTAACAATTTGTTTTATAAGAAAATATTAACTCAAATGCTGATATACTTGAACTCAAAATACACCAACATGTTCAGTAAGTTTCTTATTGCTATCATTTTAATAACTATTATCATTGATTCTAATATTAATGCTCAGGGAATTGTAATCGGTACTACAACATACGACAATCAAACTACGGCGGGAGCAAAACATCGTTTAATCAATACGCCGGACAGCACTATCAGCGCAGTTTGGACAGGTTCCACCTCACTTGCCACGTCATTTACCGACCGCGGAACATTTTACAACCATTATGATGGTACAGCTTGGGAAGCAATTCCCACAACCCGGGTGGAAGGCGTTAAATCGATATCAGGAGAGTTCTTACTTGTTGAAGATCATGAAGTTTTAATCTCATCAGATGGTGTTAAATTAAAGGTGTATAAAAATTCAGATGTTGGCGCTACCGATTGGTCACAAACAAGCGGCTCTAACGACATAAATGGAACCTCACCAATGTCATATTGCCCTGCCGGCACAAATGATATTTATGTAATTAATGTTGGTCCCGGTGCTATTCCTGCCTTGCAATTCTCCAGATCTCTTGATGGAGGTGAGAACTGGGATGTTCTTGCTTATGAAATTCCCTTTCTTACAACTGCGGATGGCATTAGTACCATTCTTGGTGAATATTATAAAATTGGTGTTTATGGAAGTGATGTATATATAATATACGGCGCTTCAAATACAGATTTGAAATTAATTTATTCTTATGCAAGTGGCGAAGCAGGTACATGGTCTGAATTAATTATTAATGATTTTCCAATTGATAATTATACCGGCGGGTTAGGTCAAAGTACTGACATAAATGGAGATGGCATTGCAGATACAATTACAACCACCGATGGAGCGCATGATATGCTGCTTGCGTATGACGGTCAGGCTTACTTTTTTTCCAGTGCCATTCAAATTTATGATGACGATCCCGGGATTGCCGGATGGGATTATATTCCTACTACCAGTAAACTTATGTTTTGGAAAGTAGGCCTTCCGGGATTACAAGAAATAGAAATAAATGTAGACTGGAATAATGCGGATGGTCTTAATGATCCTTTTAAAGGTATTGGTGTTGATTATTCTGCTTATGGCGCTGAGGGGTTCGCTTCTATGCCTTCAGCAGGTTATGATGTCGGCACAGGTCGCATCTATGTGGCGTTTGTTATGCCTGTAGAATACACCGATCCGATGGGCGATCCTGCAGTACTCGGCGCACAATCAAGACATGATATTTTTGGAATTTATACAAGTGATTTTGGATATTCATGGTCATCTCCGGTTAACCTTACCTATTCTGCACATTTGGGATATGAAAATGTATTCCCATCATTAGCTGATCAAACATTTGATGGAAAAGTTCATATGATATGGCAACGCGATAATGAACCGGGATCAGTTACTGATTCCCCTGCGGATGGAATACATATAAATGATATCATGTACGCCGCACTCACAAGTGATAGGTTTGACCCTTATATTCCGGTAGCTTCCTACGATCTGGAATTAAATGACATTGTTGGTGCTTTTGAAGCTGTTTTTACAAACACTTCTGTTGATGCGGAAACCTACTCGTGGACATTTGATGATGGCGCGGTATCAAATGCTACAGATGTAACCCACACTTATGCGCTTGGTGTATATAACGCATGTCTTACTGCTACTAATGTTTATGGTTATTCAACAAATTGTCAAATGATTCTTGCAGTAAATGAACCACTGGCAGATTATTCCTTTACAGGTGACCCGGTGGTTAATTTTACCGATTTGAGCTTAGGTGGCATAACTTCATGGAATTGGAGTTTTGGCGATGGTTTAACCTCAACACTTCCCAATCCAAGCCATACCTACACTGAAAATGGAGAGTACAACGTTTGCCTTACTGCGTCAAATCCAGTTGGAACTGATATTATTTGTAAAACTGTAATTGTAAATTCCCTATTACCTTTCGCTATTTATACTCAAGTAGGTGACCCAACTGTCAACTTTACTGATCTATCTACACAATCACCGGATACATGGAATTGGGATTTTGGAGATGGCACTTTCTCTGCCGATCAAAATCCAACTCATACATTCCTTACAAACGGCATATATAGCGTTTGTTTAACTGTGGGAAATGTGGCAGGTAGTAATACAACTTGCCAAAACCTAAATATTTCAGGTTATGCGGCCACTATTGCTAATTTCAATACAGCCGGTGATCCGACAGCGGTATTCACAGACTTAAGTACAAATAGCCCCACAACCTGGTTTTGGGACTTCGACGATGGTGAAATAAGCCTTGAACAAAATCCTACGCACACGTATACTTCGAATGGTACTTATAATGTTTGTTTAACAGCATCAGGCCCGGGTGGTGGTGATACTCATTGTTCCTATATCAATATTGCCTCAGCAGAACCGGCACCAATTGCCGAATTTATTTATGATTTTGCATTTACAAATACATGGTACTTTTTCGATCAGTCAATAAATAGCCCAACTGACTGGTTATGGGAATTTGGTGATGGCACCATTTCCGGATTACAAAATCCAACACATACATTTCCATTTAAAGGTGTATTTAATGTGTGTTTAACTGCATACAACGGAATTGGCGGTAATACTATTTGCAAGGATGTTGATATATCTAATAGTATACAAACACTCACAAAAATTGATGTATTAATCGCACCAAACCCCGCATCCGATATGTTGTATATCAACACATCTTCTGCCACACAGTTGGAATTCATTCAATTTATAGACATGCTTGGCAATAAAATACAGGTGCACATGCAACAAATAGATTATAACACCACCGCTGCTTATGTACACAATTTACCCAAAGGAAATTATTTAATTCAGATTGGAAATTACAAGCATATTGTCGGTGTAATTGTTGAAATTCAACATTAATTCCGCCGAAGCCCCACGTAAATATTAAATTTTAATGGTCATTATTTATTTTCAGTGCAGACTCATGCGGGGCAATCAAACCCGTCAGCGACTATGCGGATTCAGATTTGCCACTTCGGTGATAAATACATTTGTTTACTACAGTGCGAACCCCTATTTTAGCCGCGATTATGGGTCCGGCTTCATTGATTGTTTTAATTATGGCAGCAGTTGCTTTTTCGGCAGCGGGAATTCTGGTATCCAAACTGGTTTTAAAGGCTTCCAAAAACACCGTAAAGGGTGAACCTTATGAGTGCGGAGTGCCTACCATAGGGCAAAGTTGGGTGCAATTCAATGTCGGATACTACCTTTTTGCCCTCATTTTTCTCATTTTCGAAGTAGAACTCATTTTTTTATATCCCTGGGCCGTGACGGTGCAAAAACTGGGCATGTTTGCCTTTATTGAAGCCATCATTTTTCTGTTTATTTTATTTATCGGATTTCTTTACGCGCATAAAAAAGGAGCCCTGAAATGGATGTAAACAACCCAGATATCAAGCAGGAGCCCTTTCCGGGTAATGTGCACCCTACTGCTTCGGGTGGTTTTTTGGTGACCAAACTGGATGATGTGATCAACTGGGCTCGCTCAAACTCCTTGTGGCCATTGGTTTTCGGCACAAGTTGCTGCGCTATTGAAATGATGAGCACCGCCAGTGCAAAATACGACTGGAGCCGCTTTGGATTTGAAGTTGCACGAGCTACACCACGTCAGGCAGATGTGATCATTATTGCCGGGACCATAGTGAACAAAATGGCACCTGTTCTCAAAAGATTATACGATCAAATGCCTGATCCTAAGTATGTTATAGCTATGGGAGCCTGCGCAACCAGCGGAGGACCATTTTTTTATAACACCTATAGTGTAGTTAAGGGCGCCGACCATGTTATTCCGGTTGATGTGTATGTTGCAGGATGCCCCCCAAGACCGGAAGCACTTTTACATGCACTGATAAGTCTGCAACATAAAATTCAGGCAGGTGGAAAAAGAGAAAAAATGTTTATTGAAAAATATTCGGATAATGTGGACGTAAATAAACTCCATCAAAAATGAATATCGAAGAATTAAAAATAAAAATTAGTGAAATTGCTCCTTCCATTACTTATGAAGAAAGCGGAGAAATGCTCAATTTATTTATAGAGGCTTCCGAATTTAAAGATTTTGCTCAGGTAATTTTTAATGATAATAGCCTTTCATTTGATTATATGTTTTGTTTAACTTGTGTGGATTGGAAAACACATTTAACCATGGTGTATCATCTGGAATCAACAAAACACAGACACATTGTTGTAATAAAATCAAAATTAGAAAGAGAAAATCCGGAAATAGAAACTGTATGCGACATTTGGCGCACTGCAGAATTATTGGAAAGAGAAGTATATGAATTATTCGGCGTTAGATTTATAAATCATCCCGATTTAAGAAGATTACTTTTAACGGATGATTTTGAGGGATGGCCGTTGAGAAAAGATTTTGAGGATGAAGTGAATATGATAAAGTTGTGAGGAATGAGTTTAGATTGACGTTTGAGCAAACTCACCATTCACCATTCACCAAATGAGATTTGAAAATAGTCGCGAGATAAAACAATTAAAAAATTGAAAATTACCAAATTGTAAATGCCCTAATGTTACAAGAATTAATAAGCACACAAGAAGGCGATCTGGTGATCAATATTGGTCCTCAGCATCCCAGTACGCATGGTGTGTTGCATCTTGTAATTACGATGAATGGAGAAACTATTAAAAAAATAGAACCACATCTCGGTTATATTCATCGCTCTATCGAAAAAATGTGTGAGAGTTTAAATTATCGGCAGTTTATTTATGTAACAAGCCGTATGGATTATTTATCCTCCCATATTAATAATCACGGTTGCGCTTTGTGTGTGGAAAAGGGTTTACAAATTGAAGTTCCCCAAAGAGCACAGGTAATTCGTGTTTTGATGGATGAACTCACAAGGCTTGCATCACATCAATTGTGGTGGGGCGCATTGGCGATGGATGTTGGGGCAATTACACCTTTTTTTCATGCCTTTCGTGAAAGAGAATTGATAACGGATATAATGGAAGATACCTGCGGGGCGCGATTAACCATGAATTATATAGTTCCCGGTGGTGTAATGGCAGAAATTCATCCTGATTTTCAGAGAAAGGTAAAAGAATTTATTGCATTTTTTAAAACCAAATTACCGGAATACGATGAAATGGTAACCGGAAATATCATTTTCCAAAACCGCATGAAAAATGTAGGTTATATTTCAAAGGAAGATGCAATTTCTTACGGTTGTTCCGGTCCAACTGCAAGAGCAAGCGGAGTAAATTGCGATATCCGGAAATTATATCCTTACGATGTTTACAATACTTTAAATTTTGAAGAAGCAATTGAAACAGGTGGTGATTGTTATGCAAGATATTTAGTGCGCATGAAAGAAATTTATCAATCCATTTCCATAATCGAACAATTAATTGATAATATTCCGGAAGGCGATTTTCAGGCAAAAACAAAAGCTGTTTTAAAGTTGCCAAAAGGTGAATTTTATACCAGAGTAGAAACAGCACGTGGCGATTTCGGAGTATATATTGTAAGTGAAGGAGGAATGACACCATACAGAATTAAATTCCGTTCACCAGGATTTTCCAATTTGAGTGCGCTTGATCACATGACACGCGGACAAAAGTTAGGAGATATGGTGGCAATTATGGGCACTTTGGACCTCGTAATTCCGGATATTGACAGATAAATAAATAATTAAATATCACACAAATAAAAAATACGATTTCTCTTTAAACCATTTATGATCTCCTTCGAATATATCGCAAATAGTTTTGATAGCTGGTTACTTGCAACTTGTCCTTTATGGCTTGCGCTTACTATCGAATTTGTGGTTGTGGGAACATTATGTATCGGACTCTTTGCTGTTTTGGGATTGGTTTTAATTATGATGGAACGAAAAGTTTCTGCTTACATGCAAGTGCGTTTAGGACCAAACCGTGTGGGACCAAAAGGAATGTTTCAAACCGTTGCCGACACTTTAAAACTATTAGTTAAAGAAGGATTAACTCCTGCGGGTTCTGATAAATTTTTATTTAATCTCGCACCTTTTGTGGTAATGATTGCAGCCATGCTTGCACTTGCACCGCTTGGATTTGCAAAGAATTTTCAGATCTGGGATATTAATATCGGAGTGTTGTATATCACTGCTGTTTCTTCCATTGGTGTTATAGGAATTTTAATGGCGGGATGGGCAAGTAATAATAAATATTCTTTAATGGGTGCCATGCGCAGTGGTGCACAAATTGTGAGTTATGAATTAAGTGCGGGACTTGCAATTCTCACCGTAATCGTTTTTACCGGCGATCTTTCCATTTCTAAAATTGTAGAATCGCAGGCAGATGGATGGTGGATATTTAAAGGACATATTCCTGTATTAATTGCTTTTGTTATTTTTATTATTGCAGTAACTGCAGAAACAAATCGCGCACCTTTCGATCTTGCAGAAGCCGAATCAGAATTAACAGCAGGTTTTCACACCGAATATTCAGGAATGAAATTCGCCTTATTTTTTTTGGCGGAATATGTAAATATATTTATTGTATGTGCCTTAGGCGCTACATTATTTTTGGGAGGATGGATGCCATTGCATATCGGAAATTGGGAAGGATTTAATCGCATCATGGATTATATACCATCTTCGTTGTGGTTTATCGGAAAAACATTTTTTCTGATATTTGTGATCATGTGGTTTCGCTGGACATTCCCGCGTTTGCGCATCGATCAGTTGTTAAATCTGGAATGGAAGTATTTGTTGCCGATCAGTATGTTTAATTTATTGCTTGCAACATTTATTGCAATTCAGGGATGGTATTTTTGAGCATTTATTAATTTGTTAATTGTCAATTTGTTAATTGAGAATATAGGATGTTTATAGTAAAATATATAAAAGAAGTTTACGGAGGTGTTAAATCGCTGCTTACGGGTATGCGCAGGACGGGATATTATTTTACGCATCACAAAGAAATTATTACCCAACAATATCCAGAGGAATTACCTGTTTTGGCAGAAAGGTTCAGAGGAGAAGTGGTAATGTTGCACGACGAAAATAATGAACATGCATGCACCGGTTGTACTGCATGCGAAATAGCTTGTCCCAACGCAACCATTAAAATTGTCACCAAATTCGACATCACCCCGGAAGGAAAAAAGAAAAAAGCAATAGATAAATTTGTGTATCACCTCGAATTATGTACCATGTGTAATTTATGCATTGTGGCTTGTCCAACCGATGCAATTAAAATGGCACAGACTTTCGAACACAGCGTGTATGACAGGAGCCTGCTTACTAAGGTTTTGAATAAGCCGGAAAGCAAAATTCGGGAGGGGGTGGAGTGAGATGATGAGTGGTGAGTGGTGAGTGGTGAGGGGTGAGTGGTGAGTTTGATCCTGTATGGGAGGAAATTTATCGCAACTTGAATGAGAAATGAGAAATGAGAAATGAGTTTAATCTGAGTTAGAGCAAATTCATTTCACTAATTTGAAAATTCTTGGTAGGAGATAAAAGATTTAAT
>CAZXBG010000005.1:45385-51899 GCA_964638865.1 uncultured Chitinophagales bacterium
GAGCAAATTCATTTCACTAATTTGAAAATTCTTGGTAGGAGATAAAAGATTTAATCCTTGCAGGAACTTACTCCCGATTCACGCACGAAAATTATCAATGGAACAATAAATTATCAACCACATCAAAAATTTCCAATCCAAACGAAAACCAATCTAATTACTAAATACTAAATACTACATACTAACCTTGACCGCCTACGACATCATATTTTATCTTCTCGCCGGATTTATACTTGGAACCGGAATATTGGCAATGACTACCACTAAAATATTCAGGGCTGCTGTATTTTTATTGTTTTCACTGATGGGCGTGGCCGGATTATATTTTTGGATGCATGTGGAATTTGTTGCTGCTGTGCAGATCATTGTTTATGTTGGAGGTATAGTAGTGCTCATTATATTTTCTATCTTTTTAACCCAGGAAGCGGGAGTTGAAATGCCTAAAGCGACGAATACCAGACTTATTTTTTCTACACTGGCCTCTATTTGCGGAATTGTTTTGACAACATTATTGATCGATCAATATGCATTCCCTGAAATTTCAACAATGGCTTTAGATGCATCACCAAATAATATCGGAACTAATATGATGGATTATACGGAAAAAGGATATGCATTGCCTTTTGAAGTGATCAGTATATTATTATTGGCAGCAATGGTAGGCAGTATCACCATTGCACTAAAATCAAAACCGGAAGAAGTATAATGGAAGTAACACTTACACATATTCTGTTTCTCAGCACCTCTTTATTTTTTATAGGGATGTACGGTTTGTTTACACGCCGCAATATGATTACCATGTTAATGGCTATTGAGTTGATATTAAATAGTGTGAACATCAATTTTGTTGCATTCAATAAATATTTATACCCGGAAGAACTTACAGGAGTATTTTTTACCATATTTATTATTGCCATTGCCGCTGCAGAAGCTGCTGTTGCTATTGCAATAATTATTCATATTTACCGGGATCACAAATCTATTGATGTGGAAGATTCGCAGGATATGAAATATTAATTTTTTGAAAAGAAAAAATGAGTAACTATAATTATATCGCCTTAATTCCGCTTTTACCGCTTGCAGGATTTTTATTGCTTGGGTTATTCGGGAGAAGGTATTTTAATAAGGTATCCGGAATTTTAGGAACTCTTTTATTGGGTGTTTCTGCAATTTTATCACTTGTGGCTGCTTATCAATATTTTATTGTTAATGGCATGGTAGATGGAGTTTATCCAGTAATAGAACCATTTAAATATACCTGGCTGCAATTTACCGATACCCTATCCATTGATATGGGAATACTATTGGATCCAATTTCTGTAATGATGCTCGTTGTAGTAACCTTTGTTTCGCTAATGGTGCATATTTATAGCCTCGGATACATGAAAGGAGAAGAAAGATTTGCAACCTATTATTCCTATCTGCAATTATTTACTTTCTCCATGCTTGGCCTGGTAATATCTTCCAATCTGTTTCAGATATATATGTTCTGGGAATTGGTAGGGGTATCCTCTTATTTATTGATCGGGTATTATTACGACAAACCATCTGCCGTTGCCGCCGGCAAAAAAGCATTTATTGTTACACGATTCGCAGATCTTTTTTTCCTGATCGGAATTTTAATATTGGGATTCACCGGAAATTCATTCGATTTTAATACGCTGATAAATACCCTAACATCATCAGAATTTGCAACACATTTTGGAGCATCATTTTTGGGAATTTCTGTCGTAACATGGGCTCTCACTTTAATATTTATTGGTGGTGCAGGAAAATCTGCCATGTTCCCTTTGCATATTTGGCTGCCCGATGCAATGGAAGGTCCCACACCTGTTTCTGCACTGATACATGCTGCTACCATGGTGGTTGCAGGCGTATTTTTAGTTGCCAGATTATTTCCTGTTTTTGCAATTACCGATTCCGGTGCGTTGGAAATTGTTGCTTATGTAGGCATTTTTTCCGCGCTGTTTGCTGCTGTAATTGCATGCACACAAAATGATATTAAACGCGTGCTGGCATATTCCACCATGTCGCAAATTGGATATATGATGTTTGCTTTAGGAGTAAGCAGTTTTGGCGAACATGGTGCCGGATATACCGCAAGTATGTTCCATTTATTTACCCATGCATTTTTTAAATCATTATTATTTCTTGGAGCAGGTGCGGTAATTCACATGGTGCACAGTAATAATATGCAGGATATGGGAGGCTTGAGAAAATATATGCCTATCACCAATATTACTTTTCTCATTGGATGCCTCGCAATTGCAGGCGTTCCTCCTTTTGCAGGATTTTTTAGTAAGGAAATGATATTACATGCAGCCTACGAATCGCATCCGGGAATTTTTTATGTTGCATTATTAACCTCGGGACTTACTGCATTTTATATGTTCCGTTTATATTTTTCTATTTTTTGGAACAAGAAAGCACATTTGCACGGAGAACATCACAGCGAAGGAACATTTTCCATGAAACTTCCATTAATTATATTAGCTACACTCAGCATCGCAACAGGATTTATCCCATTCGGAAATTTTGTTTCATCCGACAAAACTGTATTACACAGTCATTTTGATATTGTATTTTCGATAGCTCCGGTTCTGATCGGATTATTGGGAATTTCTATTGCCTACAATTTTTATCAGAAGCAATCTGACAAGCCCACCAAAATTGCCGCAGCAGCAGGTGGATTTTATAAAGCAGCTTATCAGAAATTTTATATTGATGAAGTATATATTTTCATTACAAAAAAAATTATTTTTAATTTAATTGGTCGGCCCGCGGCATGGTTCGATAGAAATATTGTAGATGGGTTCATTAATTTAACAGGAAATACAACAACAAAAATTTCATCAACAATAAAGGGATTACAATCCGGGAAAGTGCAAGGTTATGCCATGTATTTTTTTGGAGGAGTATTGGTTTTGACGCTATTTTTTATTTATTGTTTAAAATAAAACGAATTACCCTAAAGGTAAATTAGCTATGAATTTAAATGTACTGATCATATTACCTTTTATAACAGCGCTGTGCATTATGTTCAGTAAAGATCTGAAACAGATCCGTATGGTAGCTTTTCTGGGAGCTGCACTGCAATTGGTTTTGGGGGGATTTTTATTATATATATATTGTACTGTGAGAGCTGCAGGAGATACAAGTCCCTTTTTATTTGAACAGCGATTTGCCTGGTATCCTTCATTAAATATTAATTACCATATTGGGGTGGATGGAATTTCTATTGCCATGATACTATTAACTGCCTCGGTTGTTTTAGCAGGCGTTTTGGTATCCTGGAATGAATCGAGAATGTCGAAGGAATTTTTTCTGCTCCTCACCTTTTTAGGCCTAGGTGCTTATGGATTTTTTATTTCCTTAGACCTGTTTACTTTATTTTTCTTTTTAGAACTTGCAGTAATTCCAAAATATTTATTGATCGGTATTTGGGGAAGCGGTAAAAAAGAATACTCCGCCATGAAACTCGCATTAATGCTGATGGGTGGAAGTGCTTTGGTATTAGTCGGAATTTTAGGTGTATATTTTTATGGCGGAAATAGTTTTGATCTGGTATCTGTTTCACAGAATTTTATTCCGATTGAAGCGCAACGTATATTTTTTCCTTTGTTATTTGTCGGCTTTGGCGTATTCACTGCAATATTTCCTTTTCATACCTGGGTTCCGGATGGGCACTCTTCGGCACCAACAGCAGCATCTATGTTTCTTGCGGGTATTTCGATGAAATTGGGTGGATACGGATGTTTACGTGTTGCCATGTATTTAATGCCCGAAGCAGCTCACGAATATCAACCCATCATTATAATATTAGCTACCATCGCAATTATTTACGGAGCATTTGCAACTTTAATGCAAACCGATCTCAAATATATCAACGCATATTCTTCGGTTTCACATTGCGGATTTGTATTGTTGGGAATTGGTTTGTTAAATCAAACTGCAATAAACGGAGCAGTAATGCAAATGGTTTCGCACGGATTAATGACAGCACTTTTCTTCGCCGCTATCGGAATGTTATATTCCAGAACGCATACAAGAATGGTTGCGCAGTTAGGCGGATTATTAAAAGTAATGCCATTTATTTCCACCGTATTTGTAATTGCGGGTTTATGTTCCTTAGGTCTTCCCGGTTTCAGCGGATTTGTTTCTGAAATGACGGTATTTATGGGTGGATGGCAAAATCCGGAAGCACTTTATCGCATTGCAACTATTTTAGCTTGTGCAAGTATTGTGGTAACTGCTGTATATATTTTAAGAGCAACGGGTTCTGCCATCATGGGACCCATAACAAATAATGAATACACACTGATAAAAGACGCCACCTGGAATGAACGGTTGGCGTCAGTAGTACTAATTGCAGGAATCGTTTTAATAGGTATAGCACCGTTCCTGTTAACCGATTTAATTGGAAGTGGCACGGAGGCTATAATGTTGAGAGTGGGTGGTGGGGAGTAGGTAGTGGGCAGTTTTTGATCCCTTGGGATCAAAAAAAATGATTTGAGAAAGTAATTGCTGTTCAGGAGAAATCAGCATTACGGCCTCACGGTTCATGGTTCACGATTCACGATAGAAAAAGTAACAAAAGAAATAAAAATATCCTCCGAAGATAAAGTCTAAAGTGGAACAAAAACAACACCATGTCCGAAGCATTTTTTACCTATATGAAATTTGAGTTGATGCTGGTCATCATCATATTCATTTTATTGTTCCTGAAAATATGGAAGAATAAATTGAATAATAAAACCGTGCTTCAGGTTGCCAATAGTTTGTTGCTGATCAATTTTATTGTTGGATTTTTTGGGAATGTATCGGGAGAACTTTTTGCTGATATGTTTCGCACAACAGGATTAATTGTGTTGGAAAAAAATATTCTTAATCTGGGCGCATTAGTAATTTCTCTGCAAGCATATAATTGGTTGTTGAATCATAAACATGCTCCGGAGTTTTATATTATTTTATTGTCGTCGTTAATGGGTATGTTTTTTATGATATCGTCCCAGAATATTTTTATGTTCTATTTGGGATTAGAATTATCCACCATTCCGCTGGCAGCATTGGTAAATTTTGATCTCGAAAAAAGAAAATCGGGGGAAGCTGCGTTGAAATATATTATTTCTTCGGCATTTTCTTCAGGCATGTTGTTGTTTGGAATTTCTCTTTTGTATGGAGCATTGGGAACCCTAAATTTTGAGGAGATATCCATAGCCATGCATGCAGAGCCTTTATTGATATACGCGTTCATTTTGTTGTTTGCAGGATTTGCATTTAAGATCTCCGCAGTTCCTTTTCACTTGTGGACAGCAGATGTATATGAAGGAGCGCCTGTTCCTGTTACCTCTTATCTGAGTGTGATATCTAAAGGAGCCATCATATTTGTTTTTGTTTCGGTATTATATACTGCATTTCAAAACATCTTTACCACCTGGTATAATTTATTGTTTTTGATAAGTGTGGCAACAATGCTGATCGGAAATTTATTTGCGTTAAGACAACAAAATCTAAAACGATTTCTTGCATTTTCTTCCATTGCGCAGGTTGGATTTATTTTGATTGGCATATCGGGAAATTCAGCAGAAGGAACTGCCTCTGCAATATATTTTGTGCTCGTTTATTTATTTTCTAACCTCGGAGCCTTTGGTGTAGTGGCTTTAGTGAGCGCTGCAACAGGAAAAGAAAATCTGGAAGACTACAAAGGATTTTATAAAACAAATCCAATGTTGGCTTGGATATTAACCCTCTCTTTATTTTCGCTTGCAGGCATACCTCCAACTGCCGGCTTTTTTGGTAAATTCTTTTTATTAATGGCAGGTGCCGGTCAAGGGAATACGATACTGATAATAATTGCATCGTTAAACATGATAATTTCGTTGTATTATTATTTGCGCATTGTTAAAGCAATGTTTATGGATGAAAATGCAAATCCAATTGAAAAAGTAGACGCGGGATTACAACCAAAATTTGCATTTATTATTTGTATTGCCGGTATTTTAGTTACGGGTTTATCGGGTGGATGTTATGAATATATTTATAGTTTAATTCAGGTTTAATAATGGCAATTAATAAGAATCATACTTTCGACGATTTAGATGGCATTAAATGCGCCATTGTAGAAACACAGGTAACACCTCAACGCGTTGCATTTTTAAAATCTTTGCTGGAGTTAAATTTGTTTACAGTGGTGGTTGTGCCCTCTCCACCTGCCAAGACTACGCCTGTTGCTGAAGGAGAAATTGCACCTCCTCCCCCAGAAGAAACGTTTACTGTTGGCGTTACCGACGTAACATTTAATGCAACAAATGCCATCTTCGGCCGCCTACTTAAAACAGCAAACGGACATATTGTTACACTCGCTTATTGGAATCAAAAGGAAACAATTTCTCATGATGAAATACCTTATTTTGAGAATACTGCAAGTTGATATTTTATTACGATTTACTGTAAAATTATTTTTTGTGTTTCGATGATGTTAGATTTTTCATCGGTGAATATTACAAGATAAATG
>CAZXBG010000006.1:0-50940 GCA_964638865.1 uncultured Chitinophagales bacterium
TGTGTGTTTATAATGCGTATCTCATTTTATTTTTATTTGCATGGTTATGTTTAAATTACAATTTACATTATATTTTTCTTTGCGCCTTTGCGTGACATTATTTTTTTTCGCGTTCTTGCCGAATTTCCGGCTACCAATTTTAAAAATCAAGACTCAAAGAAAAATACCACTTAGGGTCTCCCAAACTATAAGACTCGATTGCCTGAGCGCGGTCAACACGAATAAAATATCCGAAGAGAGTGGTTCTTATTCCTAGTCCGGTTCCCATCACAACAGGGTCGCGGAAATAATTTACATCTACTGTAATTGGTGGTTGAGATATTATAACATTATTATATGGATTATCTTCCTCAAAAGGAGATAAACCCTGCCATGCAGATCCGATATCATAAAATCCAATGATCTCAAAATTTTTCAAAAATTCTGTTTTGATCGGTTTGTTAAAAATATAGGAGAAAATTGGGAATCGCAATTCCGAATTAAATACAGCATAACTATTTCCGTTACGTGTATTTTGATCGTAACCACGCAAGTTGGTTGCAAGCGTTTGAAAAGCATATCCTGCATTCTGATCAATTTCAATATTCTGATTAAATACCGGTGCAATCCAACTGTCGACACCTCCCAAATAATAAATTAATTTTTGTGTTCCAAAGGAAGTTCCGCCCGCTAAACGATTGGCCCAAATAATTTGACGATGCACTTTTTGATAATGACGGAAATCAAATCCTATAACGCCTAAATATCCATCAAACAAACTCACTTTCAACCCCTGCGAAGTATTTACTTCAAATTGTTTATGCATTTCAAACCAAACTTTATAACGCAAACCATTTAAAATATTTGTCATAATTGGATAGGTATTATCATGCACATATTCCAATTTTAAAGAAAGCCAGTCCTCTTTATAATTTGGTAAATTAAGACTGAAAGTATCGTTTCCTAAAAATATTATTTTTTCTCCGCGATAGGATAAACTTCCGCGAACTGATCTTATCACATCAAAAGGCCATTTAAGAGAACCTTCCACTATATTTGATTTTATCCCCGCATCAACCAAAGGATACCATTGTGGTTGGAAGGTATATTGTGCTTCTTCGGTTTGATAATACCAGGTAACTTTTTTGTCGAGTCTTCTTTTCAGATCCGCATACGATAAATAATATTCACCACCGGAAAAGGAAGTTGGAAAACGTATTCCGCCTGTAAAACGATAATCTTCAAACAGATCGCTAATGCTAACAGTAAATAATGCACTTAAGTTAGGAGTGGAATAAACTCCACCGGTTGTATTAAAACTTTCGTATTTATTTACAAATAAACTATTGTCGAGCTGGCTGGTAACATATTCGCTGGAGAATTTAATTCGGTAAGGAATAATTCTGGAGGACCGGAATTTGGTTCCGGTATTAATATTTTGTTGATCAGGATTATCTGATTGCCCGAGTGAAACAGCATTTGTAATTTCTCCGTCAACTGCATATTCCGGTTCGGGGAAATCACTTTGAAAATACATGCCTTCGTCAATTTCCTTTTTAACAGTATCGGTGCTTGTAATAATGGTCTCTGTTTTTACTTGTGTGTTGCTGTCTACAACACTTATTTTGGTAATAACATCATCATCCTTCTTTTTTAAATTAATAAAGTTGCGGAAAGTGGTATTTTTTAATGTGTTGTTTTTTACTTCACTCATGTCAGTAGGAGCATTGGTGAGATAAAACATGTTATTTTTTCCGCGTTGAAAAACATCCACTACCTTTCCTGTTTTCCATAAAACATCGTGTTCTATAATATTACTTGCAAAATTGGTGACAGGAAATATATAGGCTGTATCTCTGTAAATATCTGCAAGCGTTACAGAATCGTATTTAATAAATGTGGTAAAATCGTTGTAGTCGTAAATGGGATTAGTTGTAATGGAATCACGGTAATGCACCAATGTGTCTGTGTGGTCATACAAGCTGTCGAGATAACCTGCAAATCTGTTTACAATACCATTTTGATCACTTAGATAAGCGAAATGTTTTTCATCGAATTGGAGAGGATCTTTTTCACTTATTTTTTTGGAATGCGTAATTTTTACGAGGTCTTTTGATTTGTGATTATAATCGTAATAATAAAGATCCATGTTGCCAACCGGTAAAATGGAGTCGATAGATTTTGTGGTAAAGATGGTGTCCTTGTCGCGGTTAGAGGCAAAAATAATCCCTTCATATCCATTGTTGAGTTGCACGTAACAAGGATTTAGGTCATCGTAATAATCGTTGGTGAGCTGCTCTACCCGATCGTTGGTGAGATGATACATGTAAATGTCGCTCTGACCATTGTTCATCACACTCATCACCAATCTGTTACTCATTTTTGCAAAGGATACATCCAGAATTTTTTGAAAACGTGTTAATTCTTTAGTTTCTTTTTTCTTATCCTCAACATTATAAGTAGTTACATAATTTTTATAACGTTTTTCATAAACAATGGCTAATTTTTTCCCGTCGGGACTCCAGCTTATTAATGGATTGCTTAAATCGGTAGCAAGGGTTCTTGTTTTTAATCCGCCGCGTTTTACTTTATGTGCTTCTTTTGAATCGATTTCCTGAATGTATACTTTAAATTTTCCAAAATCATCTACCGCATAGGCAATATGTTTTCCATCAGGACTTATCGACAACTGATGATAATTAACATGTTTTTTTGTTTTGCGCGGTATAAGATTTTCGTCGGTAAGCTGATTTTTTTCCAGAGCTTCCTTTTGATATTTACTTAAAAAATAACTGTACCAATCATCAATGGTGCTATTCACACCTTCCCCCAAAACAAATAAAAACCCATTTTCGAGCGAACGGTTTATTCTTATGAGATATAATAAATTCGGAATTGTTGCTTCGCCATAATTTTCTGCAATATAATACCACAGTGCATGGCCTGCAAAACGCGCATCTTCCCCGGTAAGTTTATTAAATTTTTTATACTTACCACTTAATATTCCTTCGCGCAATTGATTGTCGAGTTCTGAATTCCATTCTTCACCAATATAGGAAACCAAACCTTCGGTGAACCATTCCGGTAAATTAAGTAACACGGCATTTTGTACGATCTCCTGCAAATTACCACCGAATATCATGGAGTTGATCAATACTTTTCCAACGCCTTCGCGAATTTGTTTTCTGAGATGTTGGTGATTGCCATCAAAATATACAAATATTTTATTGCCTATAATCTTTGTTTCTCCCCCAATATTATATTGTTCTTCTTTTCCAACTGCAAAATTGCTTTGGTTGTAGTCGGAAATATTATTGTAGATGATGATCTCCGGTTTGCCATTGAGTTTATAATCTAGCAGATCTTCAATTTCTATCAGATCAGCTTCGGCAATTTGCGCTGCAAATTTTCCGAGATTAAGTCCACCCTGATTAAAATAAACCAAAAAGTGCTCGCCTTCATAAAACTGCCAGGTAAATAATTTGTATTGCACACGATTTTGCCCGAACTGAATTTGAGTACCCTGTCCGAAAGACACAGCTCCGCAAAGCAGCAATGCGGCAAATAGTAATGTTTTTAATCTTTTTAACGCGTAAACTTTCATCCTTCTGTCCTCTTCACCCTTGCAAAATACGTAGTTTTGCAATAAAGTTCAAGGTTTCCTTTAAATTTTACAAAATAACGATATTCTCATGGCTCAAATTGTTTCTTTCACTTTTAATCCATTTTACGAAAATACCTATATTATATACGACGAAACTGGTGAATGTGTTGTGATTGATCCCGGATGTTACACAAAAAAGGAGCAGTTGGCACTCAGCACCTTTATTTCGGAAAACAAGCTCACGCCGGTTTTTCTCCTCAATACACATTGCCATATCGACCATGTTTTAGGTAACAAATATGTTGCCGAGACTTATAATTTGCCATTTTTAATGCCTGAAGGCGAACAAATTGTGCTGGATGAGGTGGTAAATTACGCTCCATCGATGGGTATGAACTACCAAAAGTCGCCTGATCCTGAAACTTTTGTGGTGGAAGGCGTAGATATAACCTTTGGAAATACTGTTTTGAAAGTAATTTCTGCCCCGGGCCATTCTCCCGATAGTGTATGTTTTTATTGCGAAAAGGATAAGTTCATATCCAGTGGGGATGTTCTTTTTTATGATTCAATAGGTAGAACCGATCTTCCCGGAGGCAATTACCAAACCCTGATGGAATCCATCAAAAATAAACTGATGGTTTTACCGGATGATGTAAAGGTATATGCCGGGCACATGCAATCGACAACAATAGGAAGGGAGCGGAAATTGAATCCGTTTTTGAATGAAAAGTACTAATTGAATTACATGACTGGAACAGTCATTGCGAGAAATTACGAAGTAATTTCGAAGCAATCACCACAATGTTACCTGCACCATCAATATAAACTACAACTTAACGATTTTTTGAGAAAAACACCCTTTTGGAGTTGTTAGTTGAATAAAATAATTTCCTGCAGCAATATCTCTAATATCTAAATTTATAAAATCAGAACCAACTATATCCTTAATTTTTCTTCCATCAATATTAAACAAGGAGAGACTGCAGTCTCTATTATAGTTATTAATTTTTATGTTTAATTGATCTACTACAGGATTTGGGAAAGTAGAAATTGGAGAAATATCGCCGGTATTTTCTGAAATACCTGTAACTACAACAGGGTCATAAACAAATGAATTTGTATTTGCAGGAGTTATCCAATACACAAATAAACTTCTGTAAGTTAACGGTGACATTATATGATAATATTCCTGGGTAACAGTTGCATCAGTAGTTTCTTTAACATGTATCAATGTCATATCAGTATAATTGCCATCATCTGTTATTAAAGTTCCATATCCGAGATATTCCCGAAGTGAAACAGATTCCGGATATCCAACATATTGATATGTATCAGTTTTGGAATTTAAATAATCAAATGGAAGATCATAATAAGTGGAAGGGTTGCTCAATACTGTGGATGTGCCACCTGAATTCCTTCCAAGGAATGTATATTCGTCGTCATTAAATATATAATAATTTATAAATGTTTCAGACAGTTTTAATTTGAGGGTTGCATCGGGAAAATCTGCATCAAAATCTGTAGTTTCCGCAACTTCAAAATATATCGGACCAGATTCTATAAAACTAAAGGTGGAATAATCCCAGATTTTATTTTCACCAGACTCGGGCAAGGGTATGACCTCATCAAAATCGTATTTGGTCAAATTTACCGGAGATTCAAAATCGGAAACAAATTCCAATTGAGGCTGACTCTTAACGGAAATTGAAATCATAAGTAGAATGAGAATGGAAATTATTTTCATAAATATGTATTTTAGGGTTAATAATTAATCAAAATTAAAGATTAATATTTAATTCTTTAATAAAAAGGATACTTTTCGCAATATCCTCATGCAAATACCGGTCAAAATCATTAAAAGAAATTACCTTTCTATATTCAGAAAAGAGATTTTCAATAGTTGGAGATGATTTTGCAGGCCGCCTGAACTCAAATGCCTGTGCGGCTGTGAGCAATTCGATAGCCAGAATTTTTTCCAGATTTTCTGCTACACGCAAACATTTTGTTGCTGCATTAGCGCCCATGCTTACGTGATCTTCCTGTTCGTTGCAACTGGAAATAGAATCTACACTTGCCGGTGTGCACAATTGTTTGTTTTGTGAAACAATACTCGCTGCAACATATTGTGGAATCATTAATCCGGAGTTTAATCCGGGATTAGGCGTGAGAAATTCGGGTAATTTTCTTGCGCCGGATAACATTCGGTAAATTCTTCTTTCTGAAATATTTCCTAATTCACTTAATGCGATCGCCAAAAAATCTAAACTAAGTGCAAGCGGTTCACCGTGAAAATTACCTCCGCTTAAAATTGCATCATCTTCTGCAAATACATTGGGATTGTCGGTAACTCCGTTTATTTCTCTTGTAACAATTTCTTTTACATATTCGATTACGTCCTTACATGCTCCATGTACTTGCGGTATACATCTGAATGAATAGGGATCCTGCACTTGTTCTTTTTGTGCAAAAAAAGTTTCACTTCCTTTTAATATTTCCAGAATATTTTCCGTAGTTTTTATTTGCCCTTTTTGATTTCTTATTTTGTGAATACGTACATCAAAGGGTTCTGCTTTGCAATCCCACGATTCTAAACTTAAACAGGCGATTAAATCAGATAATTTTGAAATGCGATCGGCCATCATTAAACATTTAACCGCATGTGCACTCATAAATTGAGTGCCGTTCAATAAGGCAAGTCCTTCTTTGGAACCTAATCGTATTGGAGCTAAATTAAAATCGTCTAAAACAGTTTTTGCAGATTTAACTTCCCCAGCCTGTTTCATTTCCCCTTCACCAATTAATGCCATACTCATGTGCGATAAAGGACAAAGATCTCCGCTTGCACCGAGTGAACCCTGTTCGTAAATAACAGGTAAAATATCCATATTAAAAAAATCGATCAAACGCCAAACAGTATCAACACTCACTCCTGAATTTCCATAACTGAGGGATTGAACTTTTAATAATAATAATATTTTATTTACTTCATCATCAATCACATCTCCAACACCACATGCATGACTTCTAATGAGATTATATTGAAGTTGTTCAATATCCTCATCCGAAATTTTTACTTTACACAATGAGCCGAAACCGGTATTTACCCCATAAACAGGTTCTTCGCGCTCCTGTAATTTTTTATCGAGGTAGGTTCTGCATTTTTGAATGGCATTTCTAACATCATCCGTTAAGGCCAATTTTGTTTTTTGGCGGAGGATGTTGTTGATGGTTTCAATAGTTAATGGTTCAGACCCGATATGATAAGTATCCATAATTATTTGTTTCAGCGACAAATTTAAATTTAAATTTGCAAGATGCAGGATATAATGACCTTTAAAGGGATAAACAAAAGTTTTGGGGAAGTACAGGCTTTAAAGGATATTACTTTTTCTATACCTGCGAATTCCATTTTTGGGTTGTTGGGACCAAATGGAGCAGGAAAAACCACACTGATACGCATTATTACTAAAATATTTGCTGCTGATTCAGGACAAATTCAATTTGCAGGGGAAAATATGAAGAGCAGTGATTATTCTCAAATTGGGTATATGCCGGAGGAAAAGGGCATGTATAAAAAGATGAAGGTTGGCGAGCACCTCATTTATTTGGGGCGATTAAAGGGATTGACGAAAGTTAAAGCCAAGGAAAGGTCCGAGTATTGGCTCCACAAACTCAATGCTTCCGATTGGTGGAATAAAAAACTGGAAGACCTTTCGAAGGGAATGCAACAAAAAACACAATTTATTGCTACGGTTTTGCATGACCCGAAATTATTGATACTGGATGAACCCTTTTCAGGTTTGGATCCTTTGAATGCAGAATTGATCAAAAATGAAATTTATAATCTGCATAAACAGGGAGTGACTATTATTTTTTCAACACACAGAATGGAACAGGTTGAAGAAATATGTAAAAATATTGTTTTGATAAATAAAGGAAATAAAGTGATTGACGGAGAGGTTGCAAACATCAAAAACCGATTTAAAGAAAATAAATATAAAATAGAATTTACCGGAGTTCCGGTATTAATAGCAAATGAAGCTTTTGACATTTTGGAGCAGAACGAAAATAGCATGACGGTTAAATTAAATGGAGATACTTCGAGAAATAGTTTATTGCAAAACTTTATTCAGCAAAATGTGGAGATCAATTTATTTCAGGAGATATTGCCTTCCCTTAACGAAATATTTATTCATCTTGTAAATGATGCTAATCATGCATAAAACCTGGCTGATCATTAGTCGTGAATATATCACACGAGTTCGCAAAAAGTCATTTATTATTTTTACCTTATTAGGGCCATTGCTTTTTCTTGGCATCAGTATTTTGCCAATAATTATTGCAACTGCAAATAAGGGATCTCAAAATATATTAGTGAAGGATGATTCCGGTTTAATTACAGCATTGCCCGATACAGCCGGATTATATTTTAACTTTAAATATAATACCCAGCCACTTGAAGAGTTAAAAACAAAATTTAATTCGTTGGATGACGGATATGATGCCCTGCTTTATATTCCGATGATGTTACCTGATGCACCTTACGGCATTGAAATTTACAGCAGCGATCAAATGAGTTTAACTACTCGATTGTATATTGAGAGTATAATTGCAGATAAACTGGAAGAAATTAATTTAAAAAATCAGAATCTAAACAAACAACAAATATTAAAATTGCGACCTAAGGTTACCATTGATGATAAGGTTACCTCAGGTGAGATTCAAAAGGAAGGAGATGCTGTGGTGGCGAGTTTTTTCGGATATGCAATGGGATTTATTATTTATATTGTTTTGTTGATATACGGCACTATGGTGATGCGCGGAGTAATGGAAGAAAAAACCTCGCGTATTATAGAAGTTATAATTAGTAGTGTAAAACCCTTCCAACTAATGATGGGAAAAATATTGGGAATTGGATTGGTAGGATTGACTCAATTTGTTGCCTGGGGATTTTTGATAACGATTTTAAATATTATTTTGGGAGGAGTTTTCGGAAGTCAATTGGCAGAAATGCAGAATGTTTCTGCTGCTCAGGGTGGAGATGCCGATATGTTAGTGATAACACAAGCCTATGAAAGTTTAAGCGCACATCCGATTTATTATTATTTATTAATATTTCTTACTTATTTTTTAGGAGGATATTTTATTTATGCCGCCCTGTTTGCAGCAATCGGTTCACTTGCAGGGGATGATGATACTGATGTGCAGATGTACGCCATGCCGGTTACTTTATTAATTCTCGCCTCTATTTTTATTATGATGAGTGTGGTGCAACAACCGCATACGCCTCTTGCATTTTGGGCGTCTATTATACCATTTACTTCGCCGGTTGTAATGCCTGCATTGGTGCCATTTGGTGTGCCAACCTGGCAAATAATTTTAAGTATAGGTATGTTGATTGGAGGATTTATTTTCACCACCTTTATTGCATCCAGAATTTACCGAACCGGAATATTGATGTATGGAAAAAAGATAAAATTCAGGGAGGTTATTAAGTGGATGTTTTATAAGGGATAATAAAAAAATAAAAGCCCCCGTAGGAGCTTTTATTATATATATCTAGAATAATAAAATGTATTGAATTGTAAACAACAGTTTAATTATTTCTTATTATCATCCTTCACTTCTAAATCAATTTTATTATCACCATCTTCCACTTTAATACTACCGCCTTTTTTGTTCAGGTCAATTTCAACATTGGATCCTTCTTTTGATTCAACTTCTACTTTGCCTTTATTACCGTCTTCAATTATAATGGTAGTGCCATTATCATCAGCATTTGGTGTTGTTTGTACTTCAGTTTCAACCGGTTCATCGGCTTTGTTTCCGCAAGCAGAAAATGTTAAAAGAGCTATTGCAAAAACAAGAATTCGGAAATTGGAAAACATTATTATTTTATTTGGTTAGATCTATATAGTTCAAATTTCATGCGCAAAAACTAATTTGACAGAAATGCACTATTTAATGAGGTCTGAGACGATTGGCAATAGTTGGTTTTGGAAATGGAATCTAGAAATAATATAAAAGTGGTAACAAATTGGGAAAGGTTTTCCCCAGATGTAGCAACTTCGCTACCTAAGAATCAACAATCTATCCGCATCCAATCTCAACATAATAAATATCAAAATAGAAAATGCCAATACAGAAGAGCCGCCATAGGATATAAAAGGAAGTGGAATTCCAATTACGGGAATCAATCCTATCGTCATGCCCACATTGATCATAATCTGTAAAAAGAAGAAACTTGCAACACAATATGCATATACACGAGAGAAAGGAGAACGCTGTCGCTCCGCAATAAATATTATTCTTAAAATAAATACAAGATAAACGATCAGGAACATAAATGTTCCAATGAAACCAAATTCTTCTCCTATGGTACAAAAAATAAAATCAGTACTTTGTTCCGGTACTTGTTCCGATTGTGTAAGCGTTCCTTCCAGATAACCTTTACCGGCAATTCCACCGGAACCTATGGTCATTTTACTTTGAGTAATATTGAAGGTGAGGTCACTGTCATCGTCAATTACACCTACTGTTACTAAAACACGTTCAGCCTGATACCCTTTTAAACCTTTGGTCATGATATAATCGGAGCCATAGGTTACAAATGCACCTATTAAAAGATATATTATAATACCAGGCCAAACGGGGTGATTTTTTTGTTTGCGCACTATCATATACGAAAAAATCAAAATCAATAAACCAATTATACTTCCAATTAATCTAAATTCCATATTTTGTAAGGCAATTACCAATACAACAACAGCAGTAATAAATAAACTCATAAATAAAATGCCTTTTGGTTTGTCTCTTCTGATAAGCCGCATGGAATTAGACAGAACATACCCAATAATTAAAATGGACAATACATAAATAATAATTAAGTGATCATAAAGTAAGGAGAATACAAAAGCGAGCATAATTGCAACTACTAAAATTACTTCATTTATTTTAAATCCCTCACGGTAAACCACAATAACAAGACTTGCATAAACTAAAGCAGAACCGAGATCACTCTGAAGAATAATAATTCCCATTGGCACTCCCAGAATTAAATAAGCAATAATTTTATTTTTAAAATTTCGGGGTTGCCCTACTATCATGCTCAGAAATTTTGCGAGCATGAGTGCAGTTGTTGTTTTGCCAAATTCTGCCGGTTGAAATTGAAAGGAACCCACCTGTAACCAGCTTCTCGCACCATTTATATCCTTTGCAACAAAGTAGGTTAATACAAGTATTGCGAGCGTTATTCCATAAAAAATAAAAGCGAATTTTGTAAAAAAAGTACTGTCAAAGGTGAGTATGCTAAATCCAACAATTAAGGAAATACCCATCCATATCATTTGTTTGCCATGTGCTTGCGAAAAGTTAAAAAAGCGGCTTACTTCAGAATCATAACTTACTGCAAAAACTGTCAATAAACCAAAAACCAATAATGCAAAGTAAAGCCCGAGTGCGAGCTTATCTACATTCTGCATTATCGAATTCTTCTCTCTCATTTCTTAGTAGGCAAAACTGCAGCCTGAATTAAATTTTTAGTTTTTGCAGAATCAGCCGGAGTTTCTGTTTCAGGTTTTGGTTTTTGAATAAGGTCGGCATCGAACATTCTCTGTTCTAAATATTTTCTTTTTTCGCTTATTTCTCCTTTGAGATATTTTTCAATTACAAGACTTGCAATTGGTGCAGCATAACTTGCTCCCCAACCGCCATTTTCTACAATAATTGCAACTGTTATTTTCGGATTTTCCTGCGGGGCATAACAACTGAACCAACTGTGACTTTTTCCATGTGGGTTTTCCGCTGTTCCTGTTTTTCCGCAAACTTGAATAGAATCAATATGTGCAATTCTTGCTGTGCCATAATTTACAGCTCCTGCCATTCCTCTTTGTATATAAGGAAATATAGAATCATTAATTCCGGTTTCATGTTTTACTTTAAATTCTTGAAGT
Organism: uncultured Chitinophagales bacterium; assembly: GCA_964638865.1. Classification (GTDB taxonomy): domain Bacteria; phylum Bacteroidota; class Bacteroidia; order Chitinophagales; family BACL12; genus UBA7236. Next base: position 11,536 of record CAZXBG010000006.1, read on the forward strand.
ATAGAATCTACATCTTCCGCATATTTTAATACGTGCGGGGTATAAAAAAATCCGCTATTTGCAATTACAGCCATGGAATTTGAAGATTGTAACGGAGTAACAATAAGTTGATCCTGACCAATTCCCAGGGTTACACAATTGGAAGCCTTCCAACTTCCTTTACCATAAATTTTATCATAATCCTCTGGATCAGGAACGTTTCCATTTCTTTCATTTGGCAGATCAATTCCGGTTCGTGTTCCAATTCCCCATAAAGCAAGATGTTCATTAAAATCGCGCAAGCCATCTGTTGGAGTTGCGTGATTGTGTTCCATAAAATATTTGAAGGTGTAACAGAAATAGGTATTACAAGAATGTCCGATTCCCAGTTCCACATTTCCGGCGTAAGGATGATTGTGACAGTCAACAGTATGTCCACCCATTGCATAACCACCGTTACAACCATAACCATCACCGGAAGAAAGACTGCCTATATCCATTGAAATTGCTGCCATAACAGGTTTGAAAGTAGAGCCCGGAGGATAATATCCGCTTAAGGCGCGATTATTCAATGGACGTTCTTCATCCATTACCAGTTTTGCAAAATTTTTAGTGCGCAAACTTCCCACTAAAAGATTGGGATCGTAGTTCGGTGAACTCACTATTGCGAGAATTTCGCCTGTTGAAGGTTCAATTGCAACTAAGGCGCCTCTTTTATTAACCAATAATTGTTCAGCATATGCCTGAAGTTCTATATCTATAGTAAGCGTGAGGTTTTTACCGGCAACAGGGGCAATATCTTCACTTCCGTCGTTTAAAGGACCAACTTCACGTCCAAAACGATCAATAACAATATTTTTAAATCCTTTTTGTCCCCGCAAAAGATTTTCATAACTTTTTTCCACGCCACTTTTTCCAATCACATCTGCATTTCGATAATATCCACCTGATTTTTTTATATCATTAGAATCCACTTCTGCAACATATCCCAATAAGTGCGCTGCTGCCGGATAAGCATATTTTCTCACCGGACTAATTGCAGTATAAAATCCTTTGAATTCATATAAATATTCCTCTATCCTTCCAAATTCATCTGCAGATATTTGTGATAAAAAAACACTTTCGCGCATACGGGAAAATGATTTAGCTTCTGTCAATTTTTTTATAAAAAAAGCCTTATCCACTCCAACAATATCACAAAAACGATTGGTATCTATATCTTTCACCTGCGAAGGAACCACCATGAGTTTATAGCTGGGTTCGTTGTACACAATGAGTTTCCCGTTGCGGTCGAAAATTTGCCCGCGGTCGGGGTCTACCTGTTCTTTGCGAATACCACGATCATCGGCAATTTGTTTATAGGTGTCGTCGATGATCTGCAAATAAAACAATCGAATGAAAAAAATGATGAAAATGGCCACTATCAATGCCTGAATGATATAACTGCGCGGTTTTAAATTTTCAATGACTGCCATTTGTGTAACCTGAAAAAATGAAGAATATTATAGACTGCAAATTTCGAAAATGTTTTGCAATTAAATACGGTTTGAAGTAATTAACGAAATAATTATTTTCTGACTTTTCTTTTAGAAAAAAGAAAGGCAAAAATGATAATGAGTAAAGTAGAAATTATTGTGCTTAAAATAATTTTTAGTAACAGATATCCTATATCATTCATCCAAAATACCTGCAATAAAAAATAAATGCTGTGGTGTATAAAAATAATAGTGAGTGCAAAGAGCGAAAACCACACCACACCTAGTTCGGAGAGGGAAGGAGCGTTAACATTTTCATATCCTGTTATCGGAGTATAAAATTTTATAAGTGAAGGTCTTATGAATGCGATAAATACACAAGCAGCGGCGTGCATACCGCCTGTTACCATAAAAAGATCAATAGATAATCCCGCAAAAAATGCCAGAGGTAATAACAACCATTTTGGCGTTTCAAAGGGCAGTAAAATAATGAACATGGGATAAATGTAAGGATGAATATAAGTGCTCACATTCAGCTTATTGAGTACCAATACCTGAAACAGTATCAGGAAAGCCAATCCGAGAAAACGCAATATCCAATTAATTATCTGCATTTATTACCTCATTTTCAATGGTTTGCCTTTCCTCACGAAATATTTCATTTACAACGTACACATATTTTAAAGCGTTAAAATTTGTGGAAAGTTTTACATCTAATCTATAATAGTTGGAACCTGGATCCTTGCCGAATTCTTCCAAAATGCCAACCATGATGTTTGGAGGAAAGGAGCCTTGCCTAACAGCACTAGAGCCTTCTACAGTAATTATAGAATCTCCTTTCTGTAACTGACCCGGTTCTGAAACCTCTACAATGCTGATCATTGTAGGTGATTTTCCTTCCCACATCAGTCTGCCGGTTGCATTATTTTTTTTCACCGCCACCCTGCTTCGGAACTGACTGTGTAAAACACTCATTACAACACTGTAATTTGGCGATACCTTTACTACTCTGCCAACTATACCACTGGAGGTTATAACGCCCATTTCCTGTTTTATTCCGTGGTTTGATCCTTTGTTGAGGGTGATAAAGTTGTTCGGTTCCGTTATGGAATTGCCAATCACTCCCGCAGGAATATAGGAATAGAGTTGTATTCCTAATGAATCTTTTATTGAATAGACAGAGGAAGTATCTGTTTTGTTGGATTCTGCCATTTGCGCCCTCAATCTGCTGTTTTCTATCAACAAACTGTCGTTTACCTCACGCAGAGCAAAATAATCCTGAAAATTACCATAGGTATTCAGCACATTGCCCGTTAAACCGTTTGCGGAATTGATAAAAAAGGTGCGATGGTAATTATTGTAGGTGAAAACAAAATACAAGGAAATGAACTCCAGCAGTAAAAATAAAAATACTGTATTGTATCGTATGATGAATAAAAAGAAGCTACGCATTATTCATCCTTGGAATTAGTTCATGAGTAAAGCTGCATATTGTTCGCGGTTCTTCAATGCGATGCCGGTGCCGCGCACAACTGCCTTTAAAGGATCGTCGGCAACATGCACTGCGAGTTTGGTTTTTAAACTGATACGTTTATCCAACCCTCTTAATAATGCACCACCACCGGTTAAATAAATTCCGTTGCGCTGAATATCACTCGCCAATTCGGGAGGAGTGGTTTCCAGTGCTTTTAAAATGGCCTCTTCAATTTTAGAGATGGATTTATCTAAGGAATGAGATATTTCAGAGTAGGTTACAACCAGTTGTTTCGGTATTCCCGTCATAAGGTCGCGACCACTCACCTGATAATCCTCCGGCGCTTCATCCAATTCCGGGAGAGCTGAACCCACATTTATTTTTATAGCTTCTGCTGTGCGTTCTCCAATTAAAAGATTGTGTTGACGGCGCATATAATCTACGATATCAGCTGTAAACTCATCTCCGGCAACGCGAATAGACTGGTCGCAAACGATTCCCGAAAGTGCAACAACTGCAATTTCAGTGGTTCCACCCCCAATATCGATGATCATGTTTCCTATCGGTTCCTGAACATCTAATCCAATTCCCAATGCCGCTGCCATTGGCTCGTGTATTAACCAGGCTTCGCGTGCACCGGCTTGTTCGGCGCTGTCTTTTACTGCGCGTTTTTCCACTTCCGTAATTCCGGAAGGGATACAAATCACCATGATAAGTGATGGTTTAAACAATCTGTTTTTCGGAAAAATCATGCTTATCATGCCGCGAATCATCGCTTCAGCAGCCTGAAAGTCAGCAATAACGCCATCCCGCAGCGGTCGGATCGTTTTTATATTATCATGGGTCTTCTCATGCATTTGCATCGCACGTTTGCCTACTGCGATTACTTTTTCTGTTTTACGGTCAATCGCCACGATAGACGGCTCATCCACCATTATCTTATCATGTGCGATAATAAGTGTGTTTGCTGTGCCGAGATCGATTGCAATTTCCTGAGTGAGAAAGTTGAATATACCCATGTTCGTTTCTTAAAATATCTATAAAGATGCAAAATTAAAGTTTGTTATTTACTTGAGAGGATATAAAACAACGATTTATATAAATAAATGAAAAATAATTTTTTGGTGGGAGAAATCTATAAATGTATACTCTAAACAAAAGGTAAAAATTAAAAATTTTAATGATGAAATAACGGTAGAAATCTAAATCAGCAATATCGTTTTTTTATAAGTGCCTAAAGTTGAGAACAGCATCTATGAGCATCCCATAAACAACTTTGTGCGTAAAGTAATAAGATAATTTGGTATGTATAAAAAAGAGTAATGAATGATCGAATTTTAGTAACTGTAATGATATAATTTTTCGATTTAGTAATCAATGTTTAAAATGCCTCAACCCATTTAAAACCATAGCTAATCCATTTGCATTACAATAGTCAATCGAGCCCTGGTCGCGGATGCTTCCACCCGGCTGAATAACGGCTGTAATGCCCGCCTCATGGGCAATTTGGACACAATCGGGGAACGGGAAGAAGGCCTCACTTGCCATTGCGGCACCACTAATATCGAATCCATTTTTTTTTGCTTTATCAATAGCCTGATTAAGAGAGTCAACCCTAGAAGTTTGCCCTGTTCCACACCCAATTAATTGATTGTTTTTAACAAGCGCAATTCCGTTAGATTTTAAATGTTTAACTGCTTTTTCTGCAAACAGCAAATCGTTAATTTGTTGAGTGTTAGGTTTTAATTCAGTTACGTATTGTAATTCTTCGGTTACTTTCTTATTTCTATCCTGAACTAAAATGCCATTCAGCATACTTTTATATTGTAGTTCAGGGAAGGAGAATATTTTTTGAAGTAAGAGTATGCGGTTCTTTTTAGTTTGTAAAACAACTAATGCTTCGGGTTCATAATTGGGAGCAATAAGCACTTCAAAAAATAATTGATTGATCTTATAAGCAGTAGCCAGATCAATTTTCGAATTGCATATTAAAACACCTCCAAAGGCCGAAACAGGATCTGCTTCCAGAGCCATATCCCAGGCCGTCTCCAAAGTGGCGGTAGTAGCCAGGCCGCAGGGATTGGTATGCTTTATGATGGCAAAGGTGCTAAAACCGCGGTTTTTAACCTCTTCAAATTCTTCCATTAAATAGATACAGCTTTCGATATCCACCAGATTGTTATACGAAATTTCTTTGCCGTGTAATTTGTCGAATACCTCCGTTAACTTGCCATAAAATGCAGCTTGCTGATGTGGATTCTCTCCATAACGCATAGGAACCTTCGGCGAAAAACGCATCCCGAAATTCTCCTCGTGATTAAAATAGGTGTAAATAGCATTATCGTATTTGGAAGTTATTTCAAATGCTTTTTTCGCAAAATGTTTGCGTTGACCTAATTCAGTTAATCCCTTTTGTTCGGTTAAAATTTCTAAACAATCGGCATAATCATCTTTAGAAGCAATAATCATTACATCCCTAAAGTTTTTTGCTGCTGCGCGGATAAGGGAAACGCCGCCAATATCAATTTTTTCTATGATCTCCGATTCCTCATCACTTTTCTTCAATGTTTCTTCAAAAGGATAGAGATCAACAATCACAAGGTCAATTGTTGGAATATCGTATTTGGCAAGTTGTTGAAGATGTTCTTCCTCCTCACGCCGAGCCAAAATGCCCCCAAATACCTTTGGATGCAGGGTTTTTACTCTGCCTCCTAATATACTTGGATATTCCGTTAAGTCTTCAACAGCTTTTACAGGTATACCCATTTCTTCTATAAATGACCTGGTTCCGCCGGTAGAGTAAATAGTAACACCAAGTTCGTTGAGTTTTTTAACGAGGATGTCCAACTTATCTTTGTAATAAACAGAAATTAAAGCGGATTTGATCTGAACGGGAAATTGCATATTAGAATTTTGGAAACGAAAAGGCAAAGTTACCAGCTTGAAGGCAAATTTTGACCGTTTGGCAGAGTTATACGAATTTGAAGCGGGAGTTACTTTTTACTTAACAACAATTTTTCCACCACGCGAGGCAAATGATAATACTCCAGTTTGCGCACTTTTTGTTGGATAGAACTTATAGTATCCTCTTTAGAAATGGGCACACTTTGCTGAAAAATAATTTTGCCGTTATCGTAAATTTCATCTACTTGATGAATGGTTATTCCGGTCTCTTTTTCACCTTGTTCTAAAACTGTTTTATGGATGTTTTTTCCATACATTCCTTTACCACCGAATTTTGGCAATAATGCAGGATGAATATTGATCATTTTATGTAGAAATGCCTGAATTAATTCTTTTGGAATCAGCGCTAAATATCCTGCAAGCAGAATTAAGTCGATGTTATAATGTTGTAGTTCCAGAATAATATTTTTAACATCCTCCCAATCTTTTTTTTCATAAATTTTATAGGGGATATTATTTTTTTCTGCAATGGAAATTACCCCTGCTTCTTTTTTGTTTGTTACTATTAATTGTACTTTAATATTTGAATTGTTTTTAAAATATTGAATGCAATTTTCGGCATTGGTACCTGCACCGGAAGCAAAAATTGCAATATTTTTAATTTTAATATCCTGTTGTTCAGAGTCCGAATTCATCTACTAATATTTTTTGAAAAAGATCCTGTACATTTAATAATCCATCCAACTTATTTAATTCAAGTGTAGAAATCACAAAATTGGTATTTCCTGCAAAGTCTGATTTTTTCGCGATTACAATGGACGCTCCTGTCCAAGGGGTTAATGATAAAGTAATATTATCTTTTGCAGTGAGTTCAGCTTCATACAATGGTGTTGCGCCAATTTGTAAAATAATAGGTTTTACAATCCCCACAATCGCGGTACCCTGAAGGGTTGGATAATCAACATCAAGGGGAATTAATTGTGCTCCAAGATCCAATATCAGCGAGGTGTCTGTGGGATTTACCAATTCGGCAATTGGTGTAAAATCAAGAAAATTACTGAGTGGATCAAAGGAGGAAGAAATATAAACACTCATCAACATTTTTCCACCCGAATTAAAAAATGCTTCTGTTGTTTTTTGTGCTAAGGAAAAAGAATTGTCTGCGCTGTTGCTGAACCAAATTATTACATCGAATAGGGCAAATACTTTTCCTTGCGTAATATTATCTGCAGACTGTTGTGTATAATTTCCTGCAATTTGTTCAAATATTTGTGTGGTATCAAAAACAGTAATTCCATTCGCAATTAAGTTGGATGCATAAAAATTTTCATTTGTGGTAGTTGTGTATCCATTTACCATTAAAACATTGCTATTCACCTTTTTTACAAAAACAGAATCGGAAACAACAAAAACACTTTTAGCCTCGCTCTGATCTACTGCTCTGATATAAAATTTATTCCAGGAATTTGTTTTTAATCCGTTTATAGAAATTGCGTTGGGTGATGTTGCTGCGTTTTGATAAACATCACAAATAAGATCGGTTATCATTGGGTCTTGCGCTTCGAAAATTGCACTGCTAACCGTTTTATCTAAAATATAAGGTTCATTTAAGGTATCGTTAAAATACACTTCATATTGCAACAAATTATCCGCTCCGTCAGGATCGTTTCCTTCCCAATAAAATTTTAAAACAGGGAACGTTTTAATAGGTGTATTTATACCTTTTATAATAATTACTGTTGGGGGTGAATTTTTTACCGGAATGGTCAATTTTGCCGGTGTTGGGTCTTTTTCTCCTGTATTGTCTATTGCACGCACATGAAACACATAATCTGCAGAATCGGCACCTGCGGGAGGAGCAAGTATAAAGGTGCTGTCCTGACTTTCTGTGTAGATCCAAATGGTTGACGGTGTTATTATGGGCTCAAAAGTAAACTCATAACCGGTTACAAACCCATCACCATCATCTCCCCACCAACGAAGTTCCACTTCACTTTCGAGTCTGTCCTCCCCAAAACGGATGATGGTATCAGCAACAGTATGGGTTTCGGGTGCTTGATTTGCATTAATAATTCCCTCTAGTTCTCTGTTGCAGGAAACCCAAAACAGGGCGACCAAAACAAGCGGGAAAAAGAATATTTTATTACTGCGAGGCATATTGTCGGCGAAGATAAGGCTTCTGGTCAAACACTTATATTTGCAGAATATAAATTAATATGCCAAAAAAGAGTTACTTCATACACGAAACGGCAGTTGTTGATAATGGTGCCAGAATTGGAAACGGAACCAAAGTTTGGCATTTTTCCCATTTGATGCCGAACTGCATCATTGGAGAAAATTGTTCTTTGGGACAAAATGTATATATCGCATCACATGTTTCGCTTGGAAATAATGTGAAGGTGCAGAATAATGTATCCATATATGAAGGAGTTGTTTGTGAGGATGAGGTTTTTCTCGGACCGTCTATGGTTTTTACCAATGTTATTAATCCGCGAAGTGCTGTTATCCGAAAAAATGAATATAAAAAAACGCTCGTAAAAAAGGGTGTTACTATTGGTGCAAATGCAACTATTTTATGTGGCATAGAAATAGGCGCGTATGCATTTATTGGTGCCGGCGCTGTGGTTACAAAAAATATTAATGCTTATGCTTTGGTAACCGGAAACCCTGCAAAACAAACAGGTTGGATGAGCGAGGCGGGACAAAAACTGGAATTTAATTCTGCAGGAATTGCCATTTGTATGGAATCAAAAGAACAGTATAAATTGGAAGCCGGATCAGTGACAAAAATTTAAAGGTAAGAGATGAGTAAAGTAAAATTTGCTGTAGTAGGTTGCGGTCATATTGGTAAAAGACATATTGAAATGATTTTGCACAATCCTGAAGCAGAATTGATAGCTGTGTGCGATATTTTACCAAAAGAGCAATTAGGTATTTCTTCATTAAATATTCCTTTTTTTCAAACTTTAGCTGAATTATTAGAAAGTAATAATGATTTAGATATTATAAATATTTGTACTCCCAACGGATTTCATGCTCAACAAGCTAAAGAAGTTTTGTTACACGATAAACATGTCGTGATTGAAAAACCAATGGCATTAAATAAAAAAGATTGCCTGGATGTAATGGAAATTGCCGCGCAAAAACAAAAACAAATTTTTTGCGTAATGCAAAACAGATTTTCTCCGCCCTCGGTGTGGATCAAAAATATTGTGGTAAATAAATTATTGGGAAAGATATTCCTGGTTCAGGTAAATTGTTTTTGGAATCGTGACGAACGATATTATTATCCAAATACCTGGCATGGAAAAGCAGATCTGGATGGAGGAACATTATTTACGCAGTTCTCACATTTTGTAGATACTATGGCTTGGCTCTTTGGTGATATAAAAAATATTCAAGCAAAGTTTGCAGATTTTAATCATCAGAAACTGACAGCATTTGAAGATTCCGGTTTGATACAATTTGATTTTTGTAGCGGCGGTATAGGCACAATAAATTATTCGTCCAGTGTGTATGATTCTAATTATGAAAGCAGTATTCGAATTATTGGAGAATTCGGGACTGTGGAGATCGGTGGGCAATATATGAATGAGGTAAAATATTGTAATATCAGGGACTATATTATACCAGAGTTAGAAAAAACAGGGGAAGCAAATAATTATGGCTCCTATTCCGGTTCTGCATCAAATCATCACCACATTATTCAAAATATTATTGATGTATTAAATCACAGCGGCAAAATTGCAACTACGGCAGAAGAAGGAATGCTGGTGGTTGATATTATTGAACGAATATATCATCTCCGACCTATGGGGCTTTGGAATAAAAAATAACACTATTCTATGACAAAATCTTCGATTTCAATTGTAGAGATAAAATATGATCCAGAACCGCGCTGGTATATTTTATATGTAAGATCGAGATCTGAAAAGAGAGTGATGGAGCGCATGCAAAAACTTAATTTCACCGTTTTTTTACCACTTATTAAAACGATGCGTCAATGGAGCGACAGGAAAAAACAAGTGCAAGTTCCTTTGTTTACCGGGTATCTTTTTATAAAAGTGGATCCTACTCAATTTACATCCGTGCGATTGATAGAAGGTGTGGTAAATTTCGTGCAACAAGAAAAAAAATACGCAATGATCGCAGAAGATAAAATTCTTTCCATTAAACAATTTATAGAAACCGGATTGCATATTGAGGCCAGCTCCGAAAATTTTGCAGCAGGTGAAAAGGTAAAGATAAACTTCGGTCCTTTGCAAAACTGCGAGGGAGAATTAATAGATATCAAAAACGAAAAACAATTTATTGTGCGATTGGGAATGATCAATCAGGTTTTGATCGTGAATGTTCCGGCTTCCTATCTGGAGAAAATAAATTAGCCTTTTATTTTTTTTACATCAAGCGCATCAACATAGTTAAATTCAAATGTTTTTCTGAAGAAAATAAATTTTTGTACTGTTATACTTCCAGTTAGTCCAACCGGAATTTCTTTGTCTGATATAAAAGAAGTTAATCCGAAGGATAAAACACCACCGAGCTGATTTAAGGATGTGTTGAATTCAATTGGCAAAACAAAATCCGATTTCTTTTTAATTCTTACCTTATCTGAAAATCCAACTACGCCAATTTCCTTATTATCCACTGATAATGCGATTTCCATTTCTCTGATAGTTGCCCCTATTTTATTTGGATTATACAAGGTAATGTCGGCATTAATTTTTGGCTTCGACATAATATCAGATACTTTAAAATTATCGTAACCCTTAAATTGAAGCGATTCTGTAACGGTGCAAGAACTCAGTAAAAAAACTGTGATCAACAGCGGTAGTTTATTTGATAATTTCATTGATGTAGTTTATTGTTTTACTTTTTTATTGCTGAACCTATTACCATATCCGGTTAGGCGAACTGTATTTACCCTCAAAGCAATTTTTATTCCATACTTAAATTTCAGGCCTTTGTAAGGATTGGCAAGGTAAATTTAAAATCACTTCCTTCCTTTTCATTTTGCTCCACCCAGATTTTTCCGCCGGCTTGCTCTACAATTTTTTTGCAAATAGCGAGACCTATTCCTGTTCCGGAATACTCATTTCTGGAATGTAAACGTTGAAATATCATAAATATTTTTTCTCTGAATTCCTCTGAGATGCCTATTCCATTATCAGAAATGATGAATTGATAATTTTTTCCGATAATAGAGAATAACAGGGTTATCTCCGGTTGATTATGCACATTATATTTAATGGCATTGGAAAAGAGATTTTGAAAAAGTTGTATCATTTGAGTTTCGTCAGCAGTTATAGTTGGTAAATTAGGACAATTTATAATCACATTTTTTTCATTAATCTGCGTATAAAGATTTGATATTACGGTATTTAATACGGAATTAAAATCAACAATTTCTTTTGGACGAACAAAATTTATTTCTGAAAGCGTAAGAAGATCACTGATCAAATTATGCATGGTTTGAGTGCCATTTGTGATAAAATCCATAAAATCAATCTCATCACTGCCCAACTTTTCTTTCAGACTTCTTTTTAACAAAGTAACATATGATGTTATCATACGGAGTGGCTCCCTTAAATCATGACTTGCAACATGCGCAAATTGTCTTAATTCGTCGTTTGAAATTTCAAGTTGATGCGCATATTTTTCAATTTGTTCATTTTTTTGCCGAAGCAATTGAGCTTCCCTTTCTTTTTTCTCTAACTCAAATTCATTTCTTGCTTTTGCGATTACAAAAGTTTTTTCATCGTTAAACACATCCTTTAATGTTTGCGCATATTTTTGTTTATATATAAAAGCATTTTTATAATCTTCAACAGCTGAATAAGCTTCTGATATTTGCTCATAAACATTCGATAATGACCTTGTTACGCCGAGTTGTAAGAATAATTCTTCTGCAGCAACAAAATATTTTATGGCTTCTTTAGGTTTGCCCATTATGGCATATGCCTCACCCATTTGGTTGCTGGTATGAGCGCGATTATAAATGCTGTTTATTTGTTCATCATATTCCTGTGCGCGACTAAAGTATTTCAAGGCTATATCAAAATCATTAAGTTTTGTATAAACCAAACCCAGGTTCGCGCAATAGATGGAAAGAAAGGAAATAGAATTTTCTTTTTCGGCAAGTTCAAGTGCTTTTAATAAATAATTAAGTGCATTTTTATATTCACCTAACCTGAAATAAAAAACTGCATAAGAATTGTAACAATTCGCTACTCCGGAAAAATCCTCGATTTGTTCATATAAGCTTAATGCTTTGTTTAAATATTCTTCCTGCGCAAATCCGGTATCGGTAAAATTAAAGAGTATGAATACATTATAATAAGCGTGCGCTATCCACTTTTTTTCGTAGTAATTTTTTTCAAGTTTTAATTCTAGTAATTTGATACACTCCAGATAATGTTTTTGAGATAAAACATTATCGCCGGTAAAGTGATAATTTCTTCCCAGGTTCAAATGGTAATAAGGAGCATAATTTTTTTTGAATTCACCCTTTAAATATCCAAATGCAACATCACAAAGTTTTATAGAATCGTAATAATTATTGTTTACCAAACATTCAAAAAGCGCTTTTTCCATCAATGCAAGTCCCTGATAATTACTGCTATTTATGCTTTTTGCCAGTTCAAGTGCTTGTCCGGAGAGGTCACCAATTTCTGAATTGCGTTTGGAAACCAGATCCCAAGAGGTATGCAGGAGCGTCTCTATCTTTTTTTCAATTTCCCTCTTATGTTTGGTTTTATTTTCCGGCATTCCTTGATTTCTGAAGTATGGGTTACAAAGTTACCCAATTTTGCCTTTGCTGAATTTGAATTACTAACGACAATTTGTCAGCAACTATGACGTGGCATATCGTTTGAAAGTTGGCCTTTTGCTAAATTAGCTATATGACTAAAGAAAAAGGAACCATTGCTGTTCAGACGGAAAATATCTTCCCTATTATTAAAAAGTTTTTATACAGTGATCATGAGATCTTTTTGCGCGAGTTAATCTCGAATGCAGTTGACGCCACTCAGAAACTTAAAAAACTCAGCTCACTGGGGGAGGTAAGCGGTGAGATTGGCAGTACGATAATCGAAATTAAAATCGACAAGGAACAAAAAACCATTACCATTTCTGATAAAGGTATTGGAATGACTGCCGATGAGGTGAAAAAATATATCAATCAGATTGCCTTTTCTAGCGCCAGTGAATTTCTTGAAAAATATAATGGAGTAGAGGAGGGAAAAAGTATAATCGGCCATTTTGGACTCGGCTTTTACAGTGCATTCATGGTTGCCGATAAAGTGCAATTGCTGACAAGATCGGCAAAAGCTGATGCGCAGGCAGTGCTTTGGGAATGTGATGGCAGCACCGAATTTACTTTGGAGGAATTCGAAAAGGAAGGCCGTGGAACGGATGTTATTCTATTTATCAATGATGAAAATGAATCTTTTTTAGAAGAAAGTAAAATTGCAGGCCTACTGAATAAATATTGCAAATTTTTACCTGTTCCTATTCAATTTGGAGAAAAAGAAGAAACCATTACTGCAGAAGTGGAAACTGATACTGAAGATGCTGCAAAAACCACCGAAACAATAAAGGTTCCGAATATTATTAATAACACTGAACCTGCCTGGACCAAAAAACCGGCTGATCTTACAGATGAAGATTATAAAAAATTCTACGGTGAATTATATCCATATACCGAAGCGCCTTTATTCTGGATACATTTAAATGTAGATTATCCTTTTAATCTTACAGGAATACTTTATTTCCCAAGAATTAAAAAGAGTTACGAGATACAAAAAAATAAAATTCAACTATATAGTAATCAGGTATTTGTTACTGATGAAGTAAAAGAAATTGTACCGGAATGGTTGACGTTATTGCACGGGGTAATTGATTCACCAGATATTCCGTTAAATGTATCGAGAAGTTATTTGCAGAGCGATCTGAATGTTAAAAAGATAAATGCTTATATCACAAAAAAGGTAGCCGATAAATTGGAAGAATTGTTTAAACAAGACAGAGCACAATTTGAGGAGAAATGGGAAAATATCAATGTGATTATTAAATACGGAATGTTAAGTGATGAAAAATTCAGTGCACGTGCCGAGAAATTCTGTTTGCTGCAAAATACGGAAAAGAAATATTTTACTTTTGATGAATACAGTGCGCATATCGAAGCAGGTCAAACTGATAAAAATGGTCAGAAAATTGCTTTGTATACAAATAATACCATCGATCATAACGTATATGTTGATGCGGCAAAAAACAGAGGATACGATGTTTTGGAAGTAGATAATGTGATTGACAATCACTTTATTTCTCTCCTGGAACAAAAAATTGCTGGAGTTCAATTTAAACGGGTGGATGCCGATACCATTGATAAACTAATTGACAAGGATGAAAAGGTGGAATCTGTATTGTCGGAGGATGAACAAAACGGTATCAAAGAATTGTTTGAAAAGGTAATAGATGCAAATGCCGGAACGGTTGTTATTAATCCACAATCGCCGAATGATAGCCCAGTTTCCATAACAAAACCCGAATTTATGCGCCGCATGAAAGAGATGAGCCATATGAACGGGATGGATTTTGCATCCATGATGCCTGATCAATACAACCTTGTAGTGAATACAAATCATCCTATCATCAATAAAATATTGAAGATGGAGGAAACGCAGCAACAAAATTCTGTTAAACAATTACACGATCTTGCCTTGTTATCGCAGGGTATTTTAAAGGGAAATGAATTAACAGAATTTGTAAAACGCAGTGTTGGTTTGATGGCTTAATTTGTATCTTGAGTTAAGTTGTCTATATTTGCATCAACAAAATGAACAACTGTAAACATAAATCTTCCAAACATTACCCACTTTTTGGTGAGTCGTGAAGATTTTGTTGTAAAATAAATCCGAAGGCTTACCGTAAATGGTAGGCTTTTTTTTATGGCAAAAATGCAAATTATGATTTTGAAAAACAATGACTACTATTCCGGTGATGTTCGTTTACTCGACATTACTGAAGAACACGGCACTCCGGTTTATGTGTATGACGCACAAATTATGACCTCACAATTCAATCGCCTGAAAAAGGCATTTGATAAGGTTGATATGAAAATTAAATACGCCTGTAAAGCATTAACAAATATTGCAGTTTTAAAACATTTCAAAACTCTGGGGTCCGATTTAGATGCAGTTTCTATTGAAGAAGTACAGCTCGGTTTGCATGCGGGATTTTCACCGGAACAAATTTTATTTACACCAAATTGTGTTTCTATTGAAGAAATAAAACTTGCAGTTGAATTAGGCGTAACAATTAATATTGATAATATTTCTGTGTTGGAACAGTTTGGACATCTCTACGGAAATACTGTTCCGTGTTGCATCAGAATAAATCCGCATATTGAAGCAGGTGGACATCAGCATATTCAAACAGGACATATTGATAGTAAATTCGGAATTTCCGTTTATCAGATGCGACATGTACATCGGGTTGTTACTGCAAATAAAATGTTAATTATAGGATTGCACATGCATACCGGTTCAGATATTTTAGACAGCAATGTTTTTTTGCAGGGAGCTGAATTATTATTTGATGCTGCACAACAATTTCCTGATCTGCAATTTCTTGATTTTGGAAGCGGATTTAAAGTGGGTTATAAAGACGAGGATGTTACTACTGATATTGAAGAATTGGGAAACACATTGTGCTCTCGATTTAATGCGTTTTGTGAAGAATATGATCGCAAACTGGAACTTTGGTTTGAACCCGGAAAATTTTTGGTAAGTGAAGCCGGGATACTATTGGTGAGGGTGAATGTTATTAAACCAACAATGGCAACTGTTTTTGCCGGCGTTGACAGCGGACAAAATCATTTGATAAGACCGATGTTTTATGATGCATATCACGGCATAATAAATATTTCAAATCCAACAGGAACACAGAGAATTTACACTGTTGTAGGATATATTTGCGAAACGGATACACTAGCCCGCGACAGAAAAATAACGGAGGTTCATGAAGGCGATATTCTCGCAATTAAAAATGCAGGTGCTTATGGATTTACTATGAGTAATAATTACAACAGCAGAATGCGGCCGCCGGAAGTGTTTATTTTAAATGGCAAAGCACATCTTATCAGAAAAAGAGAAACGTTGGAAGATCTTTTAAAAAATCAGGTGGAAATAGAAACTGAAATTTCAGTCGGTATAAATTAAAATTTGCAATTAAAATATTTGGTTTTGCAGTTCTTGTTTCCGCCTTTAAAGGGAACAGGAATGGCAATTCCCAATTAAATAATTATTATCACAGCAACTTTAACCCAACAATCTTCAGTTGTTCATTATCCACTTCTGCAGGGGCATCCATCATGAGATCTCTTCCTGCATTATTTTTTGGAAAAGGAATTACATCGCGAATGGTTTCTCCTCCGCACATCAACATTACCCAGCGGTCGAAACCGAATGCGCATCCACCATGGGGAGGTGCTCCATATTGAAATGCGTTAACCATAAAACCGAAACGTTTTTCTTTTTCCTCTTCCGTAAAGCCGAGAATTTTAAATATTTTTTCCTGAAGATTTTTATCGTGTACGCGAATACTTCCGCTTAATATTTCATTTCCATTCATCACAAGATCGTAACTCTGTGCGCGTACACGAAGCGGATCGCTATCCATATATTGAAAATCATCAGGATGTGGAGAACAAAATGGATGATGGGCAAAAATTGGTTCACCGGTATTTTCATCAGGCTCAAATAATGGCATATCAACAACCCAAAAAACACTCCAACTATTTTCAGTTATCCATTTTTCTCTTTTTGCCATTTCTAAACGCAATTCCCCTAAAACTTTTCTAGTTTTATTTGTTTTATCTCCCACAATTAAAATAAGATCTCCCTTTTCCGCATTCGTTTCACTTCCTATCGCAATTAATTGTTCCGAAGAATAAAATTTATCTACCGACGATTTAATACTTCCATCCAGATTAAATCGGATATAAATTAATCCGCCGGCGCCGCGTTGCGGTGCTTTTACAAATTCGGTTAATTCGTCTATCTGTTTGCGTGTAAATTCGCTGCAACCTTTTGCATTTATACCTGCAACCAAACCTCCGGAATTAATTACGGTATTGAAAACAGAAAAATCCGTTCCTCCCACTACACTATTCAGGTCCTGAATTTTACAACCAAAACGAAGATCCGGTTTATCGGAACCATAATATTTAATTGCATCCAAATAGGGCAATCTCTGAAAATCGGGTAAATCAATATTTTTTGTTTTTTTAAATACATGTTTCACCATTCCTTCAAACATAAACCATACATCTTCCTGATTCACAAAACTCATTTCACAGTCTATTTGCGTGAATTCCGGTTGACGGTCTCCCCGAAGATCCTCATCCCGAAAACACTTTGCAATCTGATAATATCTGTCCATGCCCGCAACCATCAATAGCTGTTTTAAAATTTGCGGAGATTGTGGCAACGCATAAAATAAACCGGCTTGCATTCTACTCGGTACTAAAAAATCTCTCGCACCTTCCGGCGTTGATTTAATTAAATTCGGAGTTTCAATTTCAACAAAACCTTCCGTATCCAAATATTCGCGCACTGCTCTCAGCATATTTGCACGCAGCATTAATCTTTTTTGCATTTGTGGACGGCGAAGGTCGAGATAACGGTATTTCATACGCAATTCTTCTCCGCCATCTGTATCATCATCCATAGTAAAAGGAGGAATTTCAGAGGCATTTAAAATGGTTAATGCATCTACGATAATTTCAATTTCGCCCGTTGGAATTTTCGAATTCTTATTGGAACGTTCTGCAACTTTTCCGCTTATTTGTATCACCCATTCTCTGCCCAGTGTTCTCGCAGTATCGCACAAAGCCTCATCTATTTTCACCATGAAAACCAATTGAGTCAATCCATGACGGTCGCGCAGGTCGATAAATACCATCTCACCTAGATCTCTCTTAATATTTACCCAGCCGGCTAGTGTTACCGTTTTTCCGATGTCTGCTTTGTTTAATTCACCACAAGTGTTTGAGCGATAATAAGTTGAACTATGCATTTTGTATTAATTTCAGCACAAAAATACAGGTTATGCACTTTGTTTTTTTTGTTTTTTAAAGATGATTTATTAATTAAAGATTTTTAATTACTTTTGATCAAAATGCATGTATGAAAACATTTTTAACATTTGCCTATATCAGTTTGGTATGCTTCTTTCAACTGGAAGCGCAAACTACCATTGTTTTGCAGCCACATTATGCCGATGGCAGTAACACTTATGTCAGAAGTAATTTTCCGGAAATTCCTGTTATTGGTTCTACTGACCTTACTGCTTATGCATGGACCTGTGATGGTGACCTTTGCACAGGGAGGGCGTTTTTTAAAATTGGTTTAGAGGAAATACCCTCAGGCGCTCTAATAAATTCTGCAAATTTGCACCTTTTTGCTAATACTTCTACCGTTATTGGTTTTGGTGGATCAGAACCGCAGACCGGAAATAATGATGCCTATGTTTATCGTGTAATTGAAGATTGGGATCATGAAACAGTAACATGGGCTATTCAACCTGAAGTAACTACTGAAAATGCATTAGTATTAGCAGAAAGTACTGATCCAATTCAGGATTATGTTTTAGATGCAACTTTAATGATACAAGATATGGTTGATAATCCGGCGACCTCTTTTGGATTTACAATTCGATTGGAGGAGGAAGCCGATTATTACAGTAGTTTAATATTTGCATCTTCCTACCATTTTAATGAGGAGTTGCATCCAAAACTGGTTGTAAATTATACTATTCTTGATGCAATAGAAACTGTTAAAGTTCCTTCATTTAATATTTTTCCAAATCCTGCAAATAATAATTGCACAATTGTATTTAATGATATAACTACAAATATTTCAGAAATTAGAATTTGCGATATCGTTGGAAATGAAATAATGAAAGTTGAGGTTCCTGCAGGTGTAACACATTATAATTGTGAATTTGAAAATTTATCGACGGGAATGTACTTTGTGTATTCAGACAACATGGCTGCAAGTAAATTGCAGATCATTCGATAATGAATTATTACCAACCTGTTGCAACATCATCACCCCTTGTATCTGCGCCACCCTCCAAGGTGTTATTTTCATAAATTAATATTGCATCCACTCTTCCCATTACATCGCGAGAAACTATTTTATAGCCTTGTGCAGTTAATGCATCAGCAATTCTTTTATCAAAATCCCATTCTAATTTAATTTCATCCGGTATCCATTGATGATGAAAACGCGGAGCATTTATACTCTCTTGCATGGTCATATCAAATTCGATCACGTTAATAATATTTTGAAATACACTTGTAATTATCGTGGAACCACCGGGGGTTCCAACTACCATAAAAAGTTTATTGTCCTTTAACAGAATAGTTGGTGTCATGTTGCTTAGCATTCTTTTATTAGGTTCAATTGCATTTGCTTCGCCACCAATTAATCCATATAAATTCGGCTCTCCCGGTTTTGCACTGAAGTCATCCATTTCATTATTTAAAATAAATCCGCATCCGGAAACCACAATTCTGGAACCATAACTATCATTTAAAGTAGTAGTAATTGCCACGGCATTTCCAAATTGATCAACAATACTAAAATGCGTTGTTTCTTCGCTTTCATAATCGGGAAAATTACCCGCTGCAATTTTTTCAGAGGGTATAATATTAATAGTATCAACATTAAACATTCTTTCGGATGTATATTTTTTTGATATTAACTGTTGCACCGGAACTTTTGTAAAATCTGGATCTCCCAACCATGTTGCCCTATCGGCATAAACTCTTTTTTCTGCTTCCACCATTATGTGAATAGCATTTAACGAATGAAATCCCCATCGTTTTAAAGGATAATTTTCCATCATATTTAACAATTGAATTAATGCAACTCCTCCGGCCGAAGGTGGTGGCATGCTAATCACTTTAAAGTTTTTATAAGTTCCGGAAACAGGAGTTCTCCAAATACTGTGATAATTTATCAAATCATTTGAGGTAATAATACCATTTTGCGTTTTCATTTCCTGTACTATCTTTTCTGCAACTTCACCACTATAAAATCCATCTCTTCCTTTATCGCGAATTGTTATTAAAGTTTTTTCGAGATCTTTTTGAATTAAAGTATCTCCTCCAACCCATTTTGTTTTAATGAAATAATTCTTTCCCTTATTTAATTCTTTTAATTCATTTTGTAATCCATTAAGTTCATCCGCCTGATTCTCTAAAAGTGGAAATCCTTTACCGGCGAGTTCAACAGAGGGCTGCACTAATTTATCCCACGACATAGACCCATATTTTTGATGAGCAGTCCACATACCATCCACACTTCCGGGAACACCCGAAGCAAGGTGGGAGGTTTCAATTATTTTTCTATCTACCTCTCCGCTGGCTTTATCTATAAACATATCTTTCGAAGCTGCGGAAGGAGCTTTTTCTCTGAAATCGAGGGCATTCGTTTCTCCGGTATTTAAACGCAGCAGCATAAAACCACCTCCACCCAAATTTCCTGCATTAGGATATACAACTGCAAGTGCAAATTGAACTGCTATAGCAGCATCAATAGCATTACCACCCTCTTTTAAAATATTTATTCCAACTTCTGCTGCCTCAGGATGGGCACAAACAACCATTGCGGAGTCCGATAAAACGCCATGAATGCGGTTCTGTAAAAAATGATCAGACGGAGTTTGTTGTTGTTGGGCAGTTTGGTTCGAAGACGATGAACAACTGAGGAGGAATACAAATGCAATAATAAATAAACGCATGGTGTGAAGATAAGGGTTATTTGAAATGGATAAAAACTTCATACCGAAAAAACGCCAACAGATGCTTATTTTTGAGCATAAAATTTATGGAGATCTTTGTCCCGATATGCCTGAAGCCGTAAACTATATCATTTATTCCATTCCTGTTTTTTTTCTGTTAATCGGAATAGAATTGTTATTCGATAAGCTTAACAAAACCGGTTATTACAGGTTGAATGATGCTTTAACAAATATTAATGCAGGAATAACGGAACAAGTTACCGGTGCATTTTTAAAGGCCTTTGTTGTTGGAATTTATGCCTGGATGTTTGACCATTATAAATTGTTTACAGTACCAAATACGATTTTAACCTGGGTGTTTTTATTTATCGCAATTGATTTTTTTTATTATTGGTTTCATCGCCTCGCGCATGAAGTGAATGTTTTGTGGGGAGGACATGTGGTGCATCATCAAAGTGAGGAATACAACTTAAGTGTTGCATTGCGCCAGGGTGCTTTCCAAAAATTCGGATCCTTTCTTTTTTATTTGCCACTTGCTTTTTTGGGGTTTAATCCTGTGTTATTTATTGTAATAAGTCAGTTTCAAACATTGTATCAGTTTTGGATTCACACAAAAACGATAAAATTATTACCGGCACCTTTTGAATATATTTTTAATACGCCTTCACACCACCGGGTGCATCACGGAAGAAATCCGAAATATATAGATAAAAATCACGGTGGCACATTAATTATCTGGGATAGATTATTTGGAACTTTTCAAAAGGAAGAGGAAGAAGTAATTTACGGTATTACCAAACCATTAAACACCTGGAATCCGCTAAGGGCGCAGTTGGATTTTTGGAAAGATCTGGCTATTGATCTGAGGCATACCCATAAGTTCAGCGATAAATTAAAGCTGTTGTTTCTCCCTCCGGGATGGCTGCCGTCTGAACTTGGAGGCCCAAAATTTGCACCGGAAATTACACCTGAAACAGCGGTAAAATACGATACCAGAATACCGGTCGGTTTAAATTATTATGTATTAATACAATTTGTATTTATACTGACATTTACCTCTTATTTTTTATTCTCCTTCGACAATTTTAATATTCTTACCAATGTACTTTTTATGCTGTTGATATTGTTATCAGTTACTGCGGCAGGGCTCATTCTTGAAGCAAATAGAAATGCATTTTTTGTCGAAATATTTCGACTGATAATAACCATTTTTTTCTATAATTATTTATTGCAAAACAATATTATAACCAATTTTTCGGGATTTGATCTGTTTGTATTAATGGCCATTAATCTTATTTCACTGGTTATTTTTACTCCGTTTAAAAATGTTTTTTCAAAAAAGGTACATGAAAATAAATAATCAGCTATTTCTTAATTTGTATATGGTTGTTGCCATAATACATATTTATACCCTGATTTCAGATAATGAACATTACATCCTAATCTCCAAATATTTGTTGATTCCTATGTTAATGCTGCATGTTATTGTTAATTGCAGAAAAGCTTTAAAGAATGCACTTCCATTAATAGTTGGTTTATTTTTTTGTTGGGTGGGTGATGTAATACTCATCTATTCGGATGTTTATGAAAGTTTTTTTATGTATGGCCTTGCTGCCTTTTTCATCGGACATATCTTTTACATTTTAAGTTTTAGAAAATATGCACATAAAACAACTTCATTGCTTAAGCGTAAACCATGGATTTTGATATTTCCGTTTTTATACACTATAACATTATTGACAATTGTATTTTCAAACCTGGGTGATATGAAAATTCCCGTGATCATTTATGCATTTGCCATAACAGCGATGTGTATTGCATCCATTAACAGATCAGGCAGAACGAATCAATATAGTTTTTTGTTTGTATTTGCCGGCGCTTTGTTTTTTATTGCTTCCGATTCGATGATAGCAATAAATAGATTTTACAGTGAAATAGCATCCGGCTCTTTATTAATTATGAGCACCTATATTATTGCACAATACCTGATCACGACGGGACTTTTATTGCATATAAACGACCCTGAAAATTCTTAAACCGACTGAGTGAAAAGTTATATATTTATATTTCTGATACTATGTTTGACAACAGTAACGGGATGCAAAAATAAAAGTGAATCCGAATTGAATTCACCTTTAAAAATTATAGGTCACGGGGGTTCGGGATTTGAAACTTTTTTCAGTCAGCTTCCTGCTAATACACTTGCAAGTTTTGAAAAAGCATTAATGGACGATGAAGCTGACGGCATAGAAATGGACATACAATTATCTAAAGATGACGTAGTAGTTGTTTTTCACGATAAATTATTAGACAATAAAACAGATCTAGCCGGCCCTGTTCGCGATCAGCTTTTTGCCGAACTGATTAAATGTGATTTTCATGGAGATTTTACAATGTTTTCTAAAGGAAAACACTCTATTTCCTCACTGGAGCAAATACTCACACAATTTAATGACCAATTACAATCCAAATATTTTTATTTCAATATCAAAGTAGGCGTGCACCCTGATAAGGAAAAGTATAAATTGGTAATGAGCGAACAATTAGTAAGAATTATTAATGAATTTGATATACAAAAAAAGGCAATTATTGAAACTTCTGATATCAGCGTTTTGAAACAGATTCAATTATTAGACAGTTCGATAATTGTGATGCAAGATATTGGGGATTTTGAAAATGATTTTAAATATGTTTTGGAAAACAACTTCGCGGGTTTGGTGGTAGAAAATAACAATATCTCTGCTGAGCAGGTAATGTTGGCTCAAAAGTCAGGAAAACGGGTTGTTATTTATGGGGAAAAAACACGCGGTGGAATTAGGGAAGTATTACATAAAAATCCCGATGTAATTCAAACTGATAAAATTAATCTGACGAAAAGATTAGCAGATTAGGTTAATCCATGTTTCCTGTTTCTGATCACATTTTCTAAATTCCATTCTATTTTATGATCAAACTCCGCCATACGCACCAAACAATCTGTTTTGAGACAAATTTTGCACATTTCAGGAGGAACACAAGCATCAATATGCACAAACCATTCGTCAGAAGTTTCATGGTGTTTGTGAATTATAGATTCTACTTTTTCTAATTCGTCGTGTGCTTCTTTAACGGTGAAATAATAGGGAACGGTTAAATGACTGTCGAAATGCAAATTAGCTCCATATTTAATAACACGCAAATTATGAATGTCGATCCAATTCGCTTCTCTGTTTTTATTTAGTGTATTAATAATGGAATCCAAAAGTTCTGAATCAGCCTCATCCATAATCCCTGCAACTGACCTTCTCACTATTTTATATCCCTCATAACAAATATAACTTCCGAATAATATTGCAACTGCACTGTCAATCCATTCATATTGAAAAATATATAGTAATGTTAAACCAACTAGTAGTCCTCCGGTACTCCAACCATCACTTTGTAAATGTTTCCCTCCGGCAATCAGAGTAAGTGAATGTGCTTTTTTCCCTCTGTTTTCCATGATAAGCCCTAATATAAAATTTACTGCACCCGCGAAGGAGATTAAAATAATACCATAACCAATATGTTGTATGGTTTGCGGATAAAATAAATTGAATACAGATTTTCCAACAATTATAATTCCGGCAACTAAAATCATACTGCCTTCAATACTGGCAGAAATAAATTCAATTTTCCCATGTCCATAAGGATGATCCAGGTCACGTGGTTTTGAAGCAAGTATCAAGCTGTATAAACCAAATAATCCTGCAACTACATTTACTATAGATTCAATGGCATCTGTTAAAATAGCATTGGAATGTGTTAGGATATAGGCTGTAAATTTTACAAGCAATAACAAAATCGCAACACTGACAACAATTTTTTGAAGATTTACATTTTCTACTTTTCTCATCAGATAACCTCATGTATATTTATTAATGTGCTTGCAGCCAATTGTCTCCAACACCAACTTCTGCTTCAATAGGAACATTTATCGTTATTGCATTTACCATATTGTCGACAACTAATTTTTTTAATTCCTCTATTTCCTTTTCATGTACATCAAACACTAATTCATCATGCACTTGTAGCAACATAGTTGATTTTAGTTTTTCTTTTTTAATTGCGTGATGAATTTTTATCATCGCAACCTTTATCATGTCAGCAGCAGAACCCTGAATTGGCGAATTCACGGCAATACGTTCAGCCTGTGAACGAACCGTGTTATTTTGTGAATTAATATCCTTTATATATCGTTTTCTTCCCAACATGGTTTTTGTATATCCATGCGAGCGTGCAAATTCAATATTGCTTTCCATTAGTGATTTTACGCCTGGAAATTGCATATTATAATTATCAATAATCTCCTTTGCTTCGGTTCTGGTAATATTTAAATTTTGTGAAAGTCCAAAAGCAGTTTGACCATAAGCAATTCCGAAATTCACCGCTTTTGCTCTTCCGCGCATTTCTCTCGTTACTTCATTTAAGGGAACATTAAATACTCTTGCGGCTGTTGCACTGTGAATATCCATTCCCTTTTTAAATGCATCTATCATTCCCTCATCATTGCTCAATGCAGCAATAATTCTTAACTCGATCTGTGAATAATCTGCACTTAAAATTTTATATTCTTTACTGCGTGGAATAAATGCTTTTCTTACCTGTTGCCCGCGTTCGGTCCTTATCGGAATATTTTGCAAATTCGGATTGTTGGAGCTTAATCTGCCGCTGGAAGCTACTGCCTGTGCAAAGGTGGTGTGTAACCTGTTGGTTTTTGGGTTGATGAGCAGTGGAAGTGAATCAACATAAGTTGATTTTAATTTTTGCAATTCCCTGTAATTCAATAATAAACTTGCAATGGGATATTTATGTTCGAGTCTTGACAATATATCTTCTCCGGTGGAAAGTTGACCGGTTTTGGTTTTTTGTCCTTCATAAGGAATTTTAAGTTTTAAAAATAAAACCTCCCCTAATTGTTTTGGTGAGTCAATATTAAATCGAACCCCTGCAATTTCATAGATCTTATTTGCTGATTCTGCAATATCCGTTTCCAGCAACTTTGAATATTCCTTTAAAAAAGGAACATCTAAATTAATTCCCTCAAACTCCATATCTGCCAATACTTCTATTAACGGAATTTCAACTTCATTATATAAAGTATTTAATTCTTCCTTGACAAGCATTGGCTGAAAAAGATGATGTAATTGTAAAGTAATGTCCGCATCTTCTGCCGAATATTCCTTTACTTTTTGTACATCTGCGTCACGCATACTCAATTGACCTTTTCCTTTTTTGCCGATCAATGTTTCAATGCTCACTGGTGAATATCCAAGATAGTTTTCTGCGAGGTAATCCATTCCGTGACGAAGTTCAGGCTCTAATAAATAATGTGCAATCATGCTATCCTGAAAAGGACCTGCAACATTTACATGATACCATTTTAATGCTAAATAGTCATATTTTAAATTTTGAGCAACCTTGGTTTTTGTATTGTCCTCTAAAATCGATTTAAATTCATCCACAATTTTTTGTGCCTCTTTCTGATCTGTCGGAATTGGAACATAATAACCTTCGTGTTCTTTCCAACTGAATGCAAGGCCAACTAATTCGGCAACATTTGCATCAATTCCGGTTGTTTCCGTATCGAAACAAAATATTGTTTGTTTTTGGAGTTGATTTAACAGGTCTTTTCGTTGTTCCGGAGTGGAAACTAAAATGTAATTGTGTTCAACATTGGTTATATTTTTTCCGGCAACAACTTCTTCTCTTTCACTTTGAATTTCACTTTTGTTTCCGGTTGATTTTACTGGCTGACCAAAAAGATCTAATTGCTCCGGTTTTTGTTCTGCATTTACGCTATATCCTTCTCCTAAAATATCTTTTCCCAGTTTACGGAATTCCAGCTCCTGAAAAATAGCCGCAAGTTTTTCGCGATCGGGTTCTTCGATAATTAATTTATCTTCTTCAAAATCAACAGGTACATCCAACATAATGGTAGCGAGATGTTTACTCATTAAAGCCTGGTCTTTAAAATTCACCACATTTTCCTGCAGTTTACCTTTTAATTTATCGGTGTTCTCATACAATCCTTCCACGCTGCCATATTCCTGAATTAATTTTTTGGCAGTTTTTTCACCCACACCCGGAACTCCCGGAATATTATCTACACTATCTCCCATCAATCCCAAAATATCAATTACCTGCAGTGGATTTTCTATTTCCCATTTTTTAAGAATATCTTCCAGTGTTACAGTGTCAAATCCATTTCCTGTAAAACTGGGTTTGAACATATAAATTCCATCTTCCACTAATTGTCCGTAATCTTTATCCATGGTAACCATGTAAACATCATAACCGGCAGATTTTGCTTTTTTTGCAAGCGTGCCGATGATGTCATCAGCTTCATAACCCGGTTTTTCTATCAATGGAATATTAAATGCTCGCACAATTGCTTTGATATAAGGAATTGCAAATTTGATATCTTCCGGCGTTTCCGCGCGATTCGCTTTATAGTCAGCAAACACTTCCTCTCGCTGCGTTATTTCAATGGAATCGAAACATACTGCAATATGTGTCGAGTTTGTTTTTTTCATCAATAAATTTAGTGTATTAACGAATCCAAGAATTGCAGAGGTGTTTTGTCCCTTCGAATTTATTATAGGATTTTTTGCAAACGCAAAGTAAGATCTGAATATCAACGCGAATGCATCGAGGAGATATAATTTTTTTTCGTCGGTATTGTTTGACATTGGTTTTTTACAAATATAGTTAATTATTAATTAGAATTAAACTTCTTATTCAAAGTCGATATTTTAGTCGCAGTCACAGTCACAGTTTGTAAATTGTAAGTTTTGAGAATTCATTTATAACTTATGAATTAAAAAATAGTTGAGAATGCGAGTATGAAAGTAATATTATTTTTGGAGCATGAATATTTCGGATTTGTTAATCATATAATCTAATAACTTTCCAATTTCAAATGATTTTAAAACCAATTCATTAAAAGTCATTTCATCAATATACTTACATGAAAATGCGAAATTTATTCAAACTTGAGTTTCTGAATTTTCGGCATTGCTATCTGATAGTTTTGAAATGAAATGGTTTTTATATCTTCTCTTTCTATATGCTTCCGCCAAATTAGCACAAACACTTCTTAAACTTCTCCTAATTTGATCAGTTAGTGAGTATTTTTCCTTTTTTGGAAAATTCTTAGATAATTCAAAAATACGCATTGATAATTCAAATGCATTTTTATAGGCTTACAATTGATAAAAATCTGAGATGAAATTAATTATTTAAGGTTTAAACAATAAATTAAAATATAAAAAATTAAATATTCTTCAATTACATCTGCGACTGCAACTGCGACTGTGAGTGCGACTGCAACCACCCACTACTAACCCCTTCCCCCCAACTCCTCCCAAAATTCCGCCCCCCTTCGTGTATGAGGTATCACGATGGTTCCGCCAACTATATTTGCAACAGCAAAAATCTCGTAAATCTCCTCCGTAGTTACACCTAATTCATGGCATTTTCCAAGATGATATTTTATACAATCATCACATCTTAACACCATACTTGCCACTAGTCCCAACATTTCTTTCGTTTTTATGGAAAGGGCACCTTCGGCGTAGGTATTGGTATCTAGATTAAAAAGGCGGTTTATCACTTTATTTTGTTTGCCGAGGATTACATCGTTCATTTTGGAACGGTAGGCGTTAAATTCGTTTACAAGTTCGCTCATAACAGTATTTTGGTCAAATTTCGGGTTTGCGGGAGGAAGAACAAAATTGATTTAAAATAATTTGGACAAAACTGCGTCATATCCAATGTTTTAACAATTCATTCTATCTTTACAGATTCTAAAAACTAAAATATGGCAACTACAACACCAGCATCAACTACAACTAAATCGAATCCGCGCATGGGGCGTTGGATAGGCATCGGCGTTCTTGTTTTAATTATTTTCTACGTTGCAGGCGCATACAACAAAATGGTTAAGGCCGATGAGGTCGTTAATCAGAAATGGGGAGATGTAGAATCTACCTACAAACGCCGCATGGACCTTATCGACAATTTGGTAAATACGGTTAAAGGAGCTGCTGATTTTGAAAAAAGTACTTTTACAGAAGTTACTGAAGCCAGAGCTAAAGCAACAAGCATCAATATTGACCCTTCCACAGCAACGCCTGAACAATTGGCAGCTTTTAATCAGGCACAAGGAGCAGTGAGCTCCTCTTTAAGCCGTTTATTACTTGTAGTGGAAAATTATCCGACATTAACAGCAACACAAAATTTTAAGGAATTGCAATCTCAGTTGGAAGGAACCGAAAATCGTATCAACGTTGCTCGTATAGACTACAATGCTGCCGTAAAGGATTTTAACACCAGAGTAAGATCATTCCCGGGTAATTTGATAGCAGGCATATTCGGCATGGAAAAACGCAACACTTTTGATGCTCCGGAAGAAGCAGAAACAGCTCCAAAAGTTGATTTCAGCGATAACAAATAAATAATGCCGAACGCAAAATTATTTTTCTCGGAAGAAGATAAATCGAAGATCATGGAGGCAATTGCGAAAGCAGAAGTTGCAACTTCGGGTGAAATTCGTGTGCATTTAGAAGAAAAATGTGGGGAAGATGTAATTAAACGCGCCACACAAGTTTTCGCTAAATTAAGTATGCACAAAACAGAATTGAAAAATGGTGTTTTGATATACCTTGCCGTGAAAGATAAAAAATTTGCAATTATTGGCGATGAAGGAATAAATAATAGTGTCCCGGAAAATTTCTGGGACACTATTAAAAATAATATGCAAACCGCATTTTCCGAAAGCAGGTTTGCAGATGGAATTATCGGGGCAATTCATGAAAGCGGAGAGCAACTTCAACATTTTTTTCCTTTCCATAATGCCGACGTTAATGAAGTAAGTGATGAAATATCTTTCAAAGATGATTAAACACAGATCTGCAGGTATTTTTATTATCGGAATTTTATCGCTGATAAACATTTCCTTATTCGCACAAAATGATGATCAACTCCCCAACAGGCCAGTACCACCGCATTTGGTGAACGACCTTGCGGATATTATTCCAGCAGGCGAAGAGGCAAACCTTGAAAATAAACTTACTACTTACAACGATTCTACTTCAACACAAATTGCCGTAATTATTGTAAAAACAATTGATGGATTTGAAATTTCTGACTATGCATATAAAATAGGCAGAAAATGGGGAGTGGGACAAAAAGACCTCAACAACGGTATCGTTTTATTAGTTGCTGTTGATGATAGAAAAATGTTTATCGCGACAGGATATGGAACAGAATCTTATATTACCGATGCACGTGCAAGCAGAATTTATCGCGAAATATTAACGCCTGCATTTCAGCAAAATAATTATTATGGTGGTATAGATGCGGCAACTACCGAAATGATAAAATATTTATCCGGAGCATACGATGGAGAAGCAATGGGAAATCCTGAAGACAAACCGAATATTTTTGGTGTAATTATTTTAATTTTTGTCATTTTATTTATACTCTCCAAATTTTTCCGCGGTGGAAATGGCGGAACAACTTTCAGTGGTCGTGGCCCAACGTATTGGGGTGGAGGAGGGTTTGGCGGAGGTGGTTTTGGAGGCAGCGGCGGCGGCGGTGGAGGTGGCTTCGGCGGATTTGGTGGCGGCGGATTTGGTGGGGGAGGTGCAGGAGGGAGTTGGTAGGAGGTAGTTGGCGGTCGCAGTCACAGTTGGCAGTCGCAGAGATTCAATTTTTAATTGGTTTTTTTGTAGCCGTACAAAATTTTGTGCAGCTACAAAAAAACCAATTAAAAATCAACGATAATATTACTGTATGAATTTATCCCCTCATTTCTAAATCCTCTAACTCCAAAGCAGGATCCCAAAAAAATTTTTTAAAATCCACCACCTGATCATTTTTTATTTTTATTTTTTCTTTTTCCAACATTAATTGCATTTTTTCAGGAGGAACAAAATGCAATTTTCCGGTGAGCAATCCATTTCTATTTACAACCCGATGTGCAGGAACTTTAGGTTTTGCATGATGACAAGCATTCATTGCCCAGCCAACCATACGGGCACTTAATCCTGTGCCGAGATATTTGGCAATAGCCCCGTAACTGGTTACTCTTCCTTTTGGCACCAATCGCACAACCTGCCAAACCAAATCGAAAAAATTTTCTTTATTAGAATATTCCACCATAAAATTTGTTTATCAAAAATAGGTTTTGCTCCTTTGTTATTCAAATCAAATAATTACCAATCTGTATGTCCTTAATAATACCCTTTAAAGCCGGATCCATCACAAATCTTACCGATGCACGTTTTTTTGCTGCTTACGAAGTGGATTATATCGGATTTTGTTTCGATCCGCAATCACCTAATTATATATCACCGCAAAATGCCCTCGCAATAAAAGGCTGGATACACGGACCTAAAATTGTCGCAGAATTCGCAAATCAAGATTTGGACAATGTCCTAAATATCATCAATTTTTTCGAACCCGATGTTTTGGAAATTGGTGATGAATATTTTGAAGGAAATAATTTATTAATTAAAACTGATCTGCCAATTATTTTTAAAACATCCGTTGGAAGATTAACATCTATTTCGGAAGTGAATATCTTATTTATTTTGACAGCACATAATAATTCATTTGATTTGCCAAAGTATCCATTTCCTATAATGTTAGCTATTACTAATGAGGAATTTGATATCACTACATTTATGTATGATGCAATTCAAATTAAAGGTGCTGCAGAAACGGAAGTTGGAGTGAGGGATTATGATACATTAGGGGAATTGATGGAGAGGTTGTTAAAAATTGAGTAATTTATTTGTAGAGACGCAATGCATTACGTCTCTACAAATAAATTACTCAATTTTTAACTTAGAACGCATTTGGTGAGCGATGAGTAAGCTCCAACTGTGAAACTATCCCAGAACTCAGAACCAGTCTCAGTCGCAGTGGGCAGTTCGACAAAGTGGAGCTATTTCCTACGTAATAAACTCCTTCAACCCCTTTCAACCCTTTAAAAAAAGTCGCAGTCACAGTAACAGTGGGCAGAGGTCAGAACTCGGAACTCAGAACTAACAAACCTCAAACGCCACATACTTAATCGCCTTCTTCTCTGCTAAATGCAATCCTTCATAATACGTTTTAATTTCTAAAAAAGGATGTGGCAATGGTTTTGAATAAATATCGTTGCTGGAATAAATTAATTTTAATTTCAGCTGGTCAATCGTATCTAATGTAAATTGATATAAAGTAGGATCATCGGTTTTTAAATGAATTATTCCACCGAGTTTTAATATTTTTTTATAATAATTAATAAACCGTTCGCTCGTCAATCTCTTTTGATCCTTTCCTTTTTTTAAATGCGGATCTGGAAATGTGATCCAAATCTCGCTTACTTCCTCTTTTTCAAAAAATGTAGAAATGATATTAATGTCTGTTCTTAAAAAGAATGCATTTGTAATTTTCTCTTCCAATGCTCTCTTCGCACCGCGGTGCATTCTGTTACCTTTTACATCTACTCCAATATAATTTTTCGATTTATCGGCAATTGCCATCTCACAGGTATATTCTCCTTTTCCACAGGCAAGTTCTAAAACGAGTGGATTGTTATTTTTAAAAATTAGAGAATTCCATTTACCTCTTGGATCTACTAGTTGTTTTTCGTGATCAAGAAGAACAGCGTCGAGAAAATCATTGTTTTGTAACACATTTTCAAAAGTATCCAATTCGGCAAAACGCTTTAATTTGCTTTTTCGCATGTTGCAAAAATAATTATTAAATATGCTGCGAAACAAACATGTAGAATTAGGATTGGGAACGACACCTTTTTTTTTAAGTCTCGCCGATTTGAAAACTTCCCCATTAATCTATACATTTAAGCCCACATATGAACCAATTATTCAGAAAAAAGTCCATCTCCTCGGTTCTGCAAAACCTGGATGTTGCCGACGATATTAACAAGAGTTCCGGATTACACCGCACCTTATCTGTCCGCGACCTTACCTTTTTCGGAATTGCAGCCATAATTGGTGCCGGAAGTTTCAGCAGCATGGGATCAGCCTGCGCAAGTGGTGGTCCTGCAGTTATCATCCTTTTTGTGATTTGTGGAATAGCCTGTGGATTCACCGCTATGTGTTATGCAGAGTTTGCTTCCCGTATACCCGTTGCCGGTTCTGCTTATACCTATGCCTATACTTCTTTTGGCGAGATCGTAGCCTGGATAATTGGATGGGCGCTCTTGATGGAATATTCCATTGGCAATATATATGTAGCTTTTGCCTGGAGCGATTATTTTGAAAATTTGTTGAATGTGATCGGTATTGATATACCGGCCTGGCTTACTTCTAACTACAGAAGTGCACATGCCGAATTGGGTGCAGCGTGGAATACAAGTCCTATAATTGGCGGTTTGCATATCATATTCGACCTTCCGGCATTAATGATCAATATTTTAATAACATGGTTAGTTTATGTTGGTGTTCGCGAAAGCAGAAATATTACAAATATTATGGTGGTAATAAAATTATCTATCATCGTATTAATTATTCTGGTCGGAATATTTTATTTGGATATTGATAATTGGACTCCAATAAATGATGCCGGCGTAAAAAGTTTTATGCCCGAAGGATTTAAAGGCGTGATGGCCGGAGTAGCTGCCGTGTTTTTTGCTTATATAGGATTTGATGCCGTGAGTACCATGGCAGAAGAAAGTAAAAATCCGCAACGCGATCTGCCGAGAGGAATGATTTATTCTTTAGTGATTTGTACTTCTATATATATAGTATTGGCATTGGTGCTTACAGGTATGGCATATTATAAAGACCTTGCAGTTGGCGACCCACTTGCAGAAGTATTCAGGCTTAACGATGTTGGTTGGATGGAAACACTGATCTCCGTTTGTGCAGTAGCAGCCATGACGAGCGTAATTCTTGTTTTTCAAATGGGCCAACCACGCATCTGGATGAGCATGAGCCGCGATGGATTATTGCCAAAAAAATTCGAAAAAATTCATCCCAAATATAAAACACCATCTTTTGCAACTATCGTTACAGGTTTAGTGGTAGGAATTCCAATTTTATTTACCGATGAAACTTTTGTGCTCGATTTTACCAGTATTGCAACCTTATTTGCATTCGTATTGGTGTGCGGTGGAATTTTATTAATTCCGAGAAGGGAAAAAGAAAAAGGAAGATTTCACATGCCATATTTTAATTCAAAACTTGTATATCCCGCAATCATTTTCGGGGCAATCGTAATTCTTGTCATAGCGGCAAAAAATTATTTCCCCGATCTTTTTAATATAAAATTGGGAGCAGATGATATCACTTACAAAATAAGCACTTTAATTTTCTGGGCAATTTGTATAGTGTTATCCATTTTTGCATTTGTAAAAAACTGGTCATTAATTCCATTGCTGGGTGTAACATCCTGTTTGTATTTGTTAACAGGTATGACAGCCAAAAACTGGCTCTGGTTTTTCATTTGGTTCGGCTTGGGTTTGGTGGTTTATTTTCTATACAGTAGAAAAAACAGTAAACTCAACACACAAAAGGCATGATTTTAGGTTGCCGGTAACATAGGATTATAGCAGTAAAGCTTTTCCCTTTCAAAAACATTTTTATCTTTAGCCACCAATAAAACAGGATACTTATGAGTCAACCCAGATCACCATTACATCCAAAAGGGCTTTATGTGCTCTTTTTCACCGAAATGTGGGAGCGTTTCGGATTTTATTTAATGATTGGAATTTTTGCCTTGTACATGAAAGATGCATGGGAAAACGGTGGCATGGGCTTTATAGATGCAAAAAAATCTGATGTTTATGGTACTTATATAGGATTAGTTTATTTAACGCCATTTATCGGTGGATTGCTGGCCGATAGAATATTAGGATACAGAAAGGCAATATTTATCGGGGGCGCATTGATGGCCATTGGGTATTTCGGATTGAGTATACATAACGAGACCGCATTTTACATTTCTCTTCTTTTCATCATTTTAGGCAATGGTTTCTTTAAACCAAATATTTCAACTATGGTGGGAAATTTATATAATGATGAAAAATATAAGGCAAACAAAGACAGTGGGTATAATATTTTTTACATGGGAATTAATATCGGAGCCTTTGTCTGCAATTTTGTAGCAGCCTATTTGAGAATTGAATACGGATGGAGTTGGGCATTTGCTGCTGCTGGATTTGGAATGATTATTTGTCTTATTATTTTTTATGCTGGAACCAAACATATAAAGTCAGCAGATGTTTTAAAACCTTCTCAGCCCGGCGACATGAGCGTAGGGAAAATATTTGCTGTGGTATTATTACCTATGATCCTTTTTGGTGTGATCGGATATTTTTTAAAGGGGGTAACGGGACCAGGTAATGAAGAAGGAAATATTTTTGGAACAGATACAAATGATGCATTTTTATTCGGATGTATTCCGGTTATCACTTTTTTTGTAATGCTTATGTTGCGGGCAAATAAAGAGGATAAGCGGCCAATAGCAGCATTATTGTCCGTATATGCCTGTCTCGTAATTTTCTGGGCTGTTTTTCATCAAAATGGAGATGCGCTTACAACCTGGGCAGAAAAATATTCAAATAGAAAAGTACCTACGGCTTTAGAAGGAACGGCAACTACGCTTAAACTTGCACAAACATTTACCTACGATAAAACAATAGACCTCCCCGAAGCGCAATTTAAATTATATACTGATAGTTTAAGAGCAGAAAGGCAAAAATTTACTGATTCCGGAAATAAAGATGCGGAAAAAGAAATGAATGATCTGATTTCCAACAGAGAAAAAACACGCGAATATTTTCAAACTTTACCTGCAGAAAAAAGACCTCCTAAAGGTGGAGATTATCTTGCCTATTCCGCAAATATTTATCAATCGGTAAATCCATTTTGGGTAATCTTGTTAACTCCGGTTGTTGTTGGAATATTCGGATTTTTAAAACGAAGAGGTAAAGAACCAACCACACCGACAAAAATTGCGATCGGACTTTTAATTACAGGTTTATCAGCATGGGTAATGGTTGCAGCAGTAAATGCTACTGACCTCGAATCAGATAAAGCGAGTATTTATTGGTTGTACGGAACATATTGTGTAATTACTTTTGGTGAATTGTGCCTATCTCCAATGGGATTATCTCTCGTAAGCAAATTAGCGCCTCAGCGCTTAACTGCACTTATGATGGGTGGATTTTTTCTTTCCACTTCCGTTGGAAATAAACTTGCGGGTATTTTATCCAGCAATTTTGAAAAAATTGATAATAAAGCTGATTTTTTTATGACTAACGTATTACTGGCTGTTGCTGCAGCTACAATGATGTTTATTTTATTACGCTTTTTAAACAGAGTAATGAAAGAAAAAAATGTTGATTGATCGTATTTACAATAAATGAAATTTAAACCTTTAAATATAAAATATGTCGCAACTCACACAAAAACATCCTAAAGGATTGTACGTATTGTTCTTCACAGAAATGTGGGAACGCTTCGGGTATTATTTAATGGTTGGAATTTTCTTTTTGTATTTAAAAGATACAGAAGGAAAGGGAATGGATACCAGAACAGCAATCGACATTGTAGGAACTTATATTGCTTTGGTTTATTTAGCGCCATTCATTGGAGGAATGATAGCCGATCGGTATATAGGATATTTAAAAGCAATTTTTATTGGCGGGGGTTTAATGGCATTGGGATATTTTGGACTCGCAATTAACGGAAGCGATAACATCATGTATCTATCCCTGTTATCCATTATTGTTGGAAACGGATTTTTCAAACCGAATATTTCCACGCTTCTTGGTATTATGTATTCCAAGGATGAACTAAAACCGAAAAAAGATTCCGCATATAATATTTTTTATATGGGTATTAATATCGGTGCATTCTTCTGCAATTTCGTTGCGGCGTATTTAAGAAATGCGTATGGTTGGGGATATGCTTTTGCTGCTGCAGGTGTGGGAATGTTGATTGGTATTCTGATCCTTGCCTCCTTTGTACGACACGTAAGAGATTCAGATATTAAAAAACCAATTTCATCTGATGATCTTCCGTTTTCTAAAATTGCATTGTATGTTTTTCTCCCTGCAATTATTTTCGGAATTATTGGCTGGATGATAAAAGGAACCATTTTCGGAACAGATTCCTCCGATGCATTTATGTTTGCATGTATTCCCATTGTTACTTTTTATGTATCGCTTTGGGTGCGTGCTAAAAAAGAAGAAAAATCGAGTATTGCGGCAATTTTAGTGGTGTACGCAATTGCACTTGTTTTTTGGGTGATATATAATCAAAATTCAACTGCTCAAACAATTTGGGCTGATACCTATACCGACAGATCAATTTCCCCTGCACTGCAACCCGTTGCAGATAAAATTGGAATGTTGCAAACCATTGATGCTTCCCCTACCGATACAATTCCGGTATTAAATGAAAATTTTGTGGCGCAGTTGGATGCAAATGGAGAAGTAATAACCACAGTTGGAGTAAACACCTATTTTCAAAATCTTCCAAAAGAAGAATGGCCTGCAGATGGGGAAAGTGTGCAGGTTATATCCCCTGAATTATTTCAATCCATAAATCCATTTTTTATTGTTTTATTTACTCCCCTGATAATTGGATTATTTGCATGGCTCGCTAAACGAAAACGTGAACCAAGTACACCTTGGAAAATTGTACTGGGAGTTTTGTTCTCCGGATTAAGTATGCTATTAATGGCATTTGCGGCTATGTCCACAAATATCGCTATAGACAAAACTGCTGCTGCATGGTTAATTTCTAGTTATGCAGTATTTACAATAGGAGAATTATTTTTAAGTCCCATAGGATTATCATTCATTTCAAAAATTTCGCCTCCCCGATTAACTGCCCTAATGATGGGGGGTTGGTTCTTAATTACTTCCATAGGAGGTAAATTAGCGGGAACACTTGCAAGTTCCTGGGATATTTTTACAAATAAAACAGCGTTTTTTATGATCATGTTCGTTGCGGCAACTGTAGTTTCTGTTGCAGTATTGTTTATCATAAAATGGTTAAACAGAATTGTAAAAGAAAGAG
The DNA here is from genome assembly GCA_964638865.1 of uncultured Chitinophagales bacterium. GTDB lineage: Bacteria > Bacteroidota > Bacteroidia > Chitinophagales > BACL12 > UBA7236. Next base: position 49,245 of record CAZXBG010000006.1, read on the forward strand.
GAGCCTGATAATTAATTTTTTTATCACCATTAAATAAATACAAGAAAATGAGCGAACCAATTGATGAAATAATTATTGAGAAAAATCCAAATCCTACTGATCCGGAATTGGAAAAAATCCAGTCGTTCACAGGAAAATATCCTAAACAACTTTGGTATTTGTTTACTGTGGAAATGTGGGAACGCTTCTGTTTTTATGGGATGAGAGGAATGTTGACGGTATTTATGGTTAGCCAGTTAACTTTAACTGATAGGGATGCAAGTCTTCAATATGGTGCCATTCAGGCATTTATTTATGCATTTACTTTTATTGGTGGGTTATTTGCGGATAAAATACTAGGATTTAGAAAATCTTTATTTTGGGGCGCAATAATGATGATTGCCGGTGGAGTTATAATTGCTGTTTCACCTCAGGATCTATTTTATATTGGTATATGTTTTTCTATTGTTGGAACAGGTTTTTTCAAACCTAATATTTCTACAATGGTCGGTCAATTATATAAAGAGGGTGATTCCAGAAGAGATGCGGGATTTAGTCTGTTTTATGCGGGAATTAATCTGGGTGCAACATTGGGTGGATTGTTGATGGTATTGGTAGGTTTATATGTTTCATGGAATCTCGCTTTCGCATTAGTTGGTGTTGTAATGTTTATTAGTATAATTACTTTTTGGTTTACGCAAAAATCATTAGGACCAATCGGGTTGTCACCATTAAGTAAAGACATGCCGGCGTCTAAAAAAAGAACATATGAACTTGCAACATACATTGGATCCCTGATCGCAATTCCACTCATATTAATATTGGTAAAAAATACCAATTATACTGATATGGTAATGTATATAGTTGGGCCTGCAGCATTAATTTATGTTTTTTATGAAATGACAAAATATAAAAGAGACGCCGTTAAGAAATTATTTGCAGCCTTGGTTTTTATTATTTTTTCCATTTTTTTCTGGGCTTTTTTCGAACAAAGCGGAGGATCTCTTGCTTTATTCGCTTATAATAATGTGCAGCATTCTATGTTTGGAATTAATATGGATCCGAACGTAGTGAACAATATTTCAAATTCTATATTTGTAATAATTTTCGCTGCACCTATAGGTTTAATATGGATTTGGTTGTCAAAAAAGAAAAAAGAACCAAACTCTGTAATTAAATTTGGCTTGGGATTTTTATTTCTTTCTCTGGCATTCTATGTTTTTTATTCCATGGTGCATTTTGCTACTGCTGCCGGGTTAACCTCTTTGGAAATTTTCGCTTTGGCATATCTGATAATCACCTTTGGAGAAATATGTTTATCTCCAATTGGTTTGTCGTTGATGACCAAATTGTCACCGCAGCCCATGCAGGGATTGATGATGGGAATGTGGTTTTTGGCTAGTGCTTATGGACAATATGTTGCAGGATTGTTAGGCGCAGGAATGACAACTGCCGATAATAATGCTCCCGCTTATGAAAAGTTAATTTCTTACACAAATGGATATCAACAACTCGCAATTTATGCTGTTATTCTTGGTATCGTTTTAATAGTTATATCACCATTGGTGAGGAAATTAATGGGTAATGTGAAATAAGCTGCTTAGTAGTTTTTCAATAAAATTCTAACACATGGTAACAAAGGTCACAATTCTTTGTTAACATGTGTTTTATCTTTGCAGCAAAATCTGATTTATTATGGAAATTTTTTGTAATAACT
>CAZXBG010000007.1:0-86 GCA_964638865.1 uncultured Chitinophagales bacterium
TAAATTTCATTTTTTTTAACCCATCCTACATCTTTGCGACTTTGCGAGAAAAAAAAAGGTTTCACGCAAAGACGCAAAGACGCAAA
>CAZXBG010000007.1:186-46052 GCA_964638865.1 uncultured Chitinophagales bacterium
CATTTTTTTTACCCATCCTACATCTTTGCGACTTTGCGACTTTGCGAGAAAAAAAAAGGTTTCACGCAAAGACGCAAAGACGCAAAGGAACAGCCAAAATAAATTTCATTTTTTTTACCCATCCTACATCTTTGCGACTTTGCGACTTTGCGAGAAAAAAATAAAAAAGATTGCACGCAAAGGCGCAAAGACGCCATTAATTTAATCCTCTATGTGCTTTGTGAAAAAAAAGTTTCCACGGAGACACAATGCGCACGAAGAGAATAAACTTGAAATAAAATATCGCTTCAATTAATGCAAAACTCTGTGTGCTTTTAATATTAGTGGTCTAAGGGTGTGCACCTTACGTATTCTTGTTGCCTACTTTCCCAAAAGAAAACATCTTCAAATACACAATAGTCAAAAACGCAGCAAATAAAATTGCTATTGACAACATTTGCATCACATTATAAGTATTGGAAATAATAGCCATAAACTCTCGGAAAAGGTTTCCGGGTTGTGTTACAATTTCCCAACTGTTCCAACGAGCATATCTTCCAAAATAAATTCCGATGCCGCCGACAAAAAATGTGGAAAAAACAATAAAAATATTTACTAGTGGATTTTTTCTGAAAGCAAATCGCACATGTATCTTTTTTAAAGAATAGAAACACAATAATAAACCGCACCAGGCAAAGGAGAGCAGCATGATGAGATCATACCACATTGGCATAGAGGGAAATTCTGACAAGTGATAAATATCTGTTATCATATACGCCGCATTGGGGAAAAATATCAGCCATAAAAAAAACAGGATCATTTTTCCGAAGGTGTTTTTCTTTTTTGGAATTTTAATCAGGTAATGTGCGAAAATATACGGCAGCCATGCAAGTATTAAATTAATTCCCATGAACCTATATTCAAAGGTGCCGGTGTAAACCATACGCACTATTAAAACCGCGAAACAAAAGAGCGACAAAAGCGGCAAATATAATTTTTCTTCGCTCAGAATTACTTTTTGGGAAAGATGAACAATCTTCATAATTAAAATATTTTCGGAATAAAAATAATAACACCAATAATTACAGCCATGATCACACAAAAAAATACTGCTCCTGCTGCAATATCCTTAACATCGCGAATACCCGCATGTTTTTCAGGTTGAACGATATCACTCAATTTTTCTACCGCAGTATTTAAAGCCTCAGAACCAATTACCAATGCAAAAGCGATACATAACAATATCCATTCTGTTCCGGAAACCTTAAAATAAAATCCACCCAAAACAACCAGCAACATAATAATCAAATGCAATTTTGCATGCCGCTCTTTTGCGAAAAAAATGATAAGTCCACGAATGGCATCTCCAAAACTTTTTATTTCTTTGCTCATCATTTTCTTCCTTTAATTTTATTGGACAAGGTATCTGAATTTTTCTTCGGTTCCTTAAAAGTATAATATCCCATTATTCCCAGATGATTCGAAGATGTTTGTTCCAGCGTGCTGAATTTTTCACAAAACAATAACGGCGAATGAAAAATATAATCTATCGGAATTTGCACAGGCGATTGTGCCGGATAAGTTCCAGAAAGATCTTTTCTGCTGTCTTTTAAATTTGTTTCTTTTAATAATGACTCAATCTGATTACTCCAGGGCGCTGCATTCATATCACCCATTAATATTAACGGTCCCACCGTTTTATTTGCATACTCTGTTATAAACTTAAATTGTTTGATCTGGTTTTGAAAATCCTTTTCATTGGTAGGTGTACTGGTTGTTGCAGAAATGAAATTAAATTCTTTGCCATTTATATTGATCTTTCCAACCAACATTGGAAATTCACGTTCAATAATTACCTTTCCACTATCAATAGGATACTTTGAATACAGCGCAAGTCCAAATCCCTTTATACTTAAATCACTCAAACAATAAGGATATTTTTTGCGCATAATTGTATCGATAGCCTGCAACGAATTTTCTTTGAGTTCCTGCATGGAAACGATATCTGCATTGGAATTTAATGCAGCTTCTGCAACAGCACTAATGCGTTTATTATTTTCCTTCACATTAAAATGCAAAACAGAAAAATCCGATTCTAAAACCTGATTATTCATTAGATTTTCCTCCAATGGTGTTTTCTCTGCAGTTTTAAAATAAGGCCATATACCGGGAGCTAAAATGAGCAGTGCAATTACGCCAGAAGAAACCAAAAAATTATTTCCTCTAATAAAAAAGAAAGTGATGAATACTACCAAAAAAACTGCATAAGGAATTCGCAGAGAATCAAGTGCCGATATAAACCATGCCGGTTCTGTTACCAAAATTATACTGCCGATTATAAGTACTCCCCCTAACACCAAACGCCAGGTGTAGCGGTCCACAAACCGTCGCAACAGATCAAAAAAGGAATTTATTTTTTCGGCGAAACCCATAATATGCAAAGATATACAAAAGAACTTTGAATTACAAAGTAAGCATATAATTTTTCAAATTCTTTTTCGGAGGAGCTGTTCCAAAGCGTTTAGATGGTTTTCAAAGGCCTTTTTTCCCTCCGGGGTAACTTTATAGGTGGTTCTGGGCTTTTTGCCTACAAATTCCTTTTTAACCTCGAGAAAAGCCGTTTTTTCCAATGCGGAAATATGACTTGCAAGATTTCCATCAGTTATATCGAGCAGCGTTTTGAGGGTGTTGAATTCCACCCATTCGTTTACTACCAGAATACTCATTATACCAAGTCGTATCCTGTTTTCAAACTCCTTATTTAAATTGGCTATTATTTCTTTCATCTTTCATAGCGGAAATACATTACCGCTCCATAAACTATGTGTAAAATACCGAACCCCAACGACCAAAAAATGAGTGAATAACCGGGAATTGCCATTGCTATAAGCCCTAAAATTATTTCCGTGATCCCCAGATATCTTATTTCAAACAAGGTGAATTTACTCGCATTTAAGAGGGCGAGACCATAAAAAACCAAAGTGGCCGGAGCAATCAATAAATATAAATTATAATAGAACAGAAAAAGACAAAAAACACCACCAGCAGCCAGTGGAATAATTAAATTTATAAAGGTTAATTCTGCAGCCTTGTTCCAAACCGGAAGGTTTTGTAGGCGGGCTTTTCGCATTGCAAAATAAGTTGCGCTTGTAATTGCAAGAACTAAAACTATTCCCGCATCCAACACCAGGAACAAAAGATCTTTGAGCTCTATTGTTGTGATATTGTTCATGGTGTACATGGATGTTTCCAGATTATTCTGAATATACCACCATGCCATCACTGCTCCTGCTAGAGCAATAATACCGGCACTTACACCCGATAAACCACTAAGAGAAATAAATCGCGACGACTTTTCCATCATCGACCTGATTTCTTTCAGATCATCAATATAGTTTTCGTTTTGTTTTTCAGACATAATAAAGCGCTTTGGTTTACAAAGTTAATTCATTGTTTTCAAAATCTGTAATGGAGGGTAACCCAGTTTTTTGGTAACGTATTTTTTACGTATTAAACCTAATTTTCGGCCTATCATTTTCTTAAATCATTGTAAATCAGTTCATTTTCAAATTGATTTTTTGGGTTAAATTTGAGCCTCCATAAAAATTACTGAAAATGTATTTCAACTCCTCAACACGAAACTTAACCGTTGCCATTTTGCTGCTATTTTGCAGTAGATTAAGTTTTGCCCAGTTGCAATGCGACAACGACACATCCTATTTAAAATCATTAATTGACCTTCAATTCGGCACCTATCTTGGATTTCAGGGTGGACTTTATCCCGATGGTTATAATACCATGCCCTATGCCCACTTTGCAGATGGAATGAATATAAGCAGACAGGTTCTTCCTCTTGATACATTAGGCAATTTAGATCTATTGGATGGCAAGGCTGGGTTTATTTGTATGGGCGCCTCTACAGCGGGAAATGCCTTCAACCATTTTAAATCGGTGGCTGAAGCGGATCCTACTGTAAACCCATGTTTGCGATTTGTAAATGCAGCATTAGGTGCAAAAGGTTTGGAAGTTATGATCGATACTGTTGTTAATTCCTGGTATTGGGATGATAATGTTATGGTGGATATTGAGGATGCAAATATCTCAAGATATCAGGTTCAGGTAATTTGGATAATGGTAACTTCCAGAATTGATACTGTAATGTTGTGGCCTTTTCAGCCGAGAACTGTTACTGATAAATTTGAAGCGTTAATGCCTATACTGCTTGCCAAATTTCCAAATCTTAAACAAGTATATGCAAGTGGTTTTGGTTATGGTGGATACGCGGATCCTACAAAGGAGTTTTATGATATGATAGTGGAACCATCCTCTTATTGGAACAACTGGAGTATAAAATTTTTGGTGGAACGACAAATAGACGGAGATCCGGATCTTAAATATATTGCTCCGGACCGTAAATCGCCCTGGATAGGCTGGGGCCCACATATTTGGGCGGATGGAATAAGAAAAAATGTTGTTGATGGGCTGTATTGGTATTGCGCAGTTGACTACAAACCTGATGGAGGTGGTTATCACCTTTCAAATGAGGGAAAAGATAAGGCCGGCGAATTAATTTATGATTTCTTTAAAAATTCAACAATCGCTGCCGATTGGTTTAGATACAATGCGAGATGGATAGCCTGTGATCCGGATTTCCGGTATTCTGAAACCGATAAAAGTGCCATACCGGAATTAAAATTATACCCGAATCCTAATGCAGGGGAAGCTTTTCTGGAGATAAAAAATATGGAACCGGGAACACTCGACCTTAAAATTTTAAATGCCATGGGACAAATGGTATATACACATACAACAACGGTATCCGAAAATTATTACATCCATGAACTAGCGTTAATTGATTTACCTGTTGGCATGTATACTATCCTAATTAACACAAAAAGCAACTGTAATACGCTGCAATTCCTGATTCAATAAAAAAAGAGGCTGACTCTGTATATTTAAAGCAGCTTTGTAAAAGTTGATGAAAACATTATCTTTGGCAACAAATAACGCTTAAACAAAAAAACCATGAGAAAAAATATTACACTAACTATCGTTTTTCTTGCTTTGATCAGTGTGAAATCCCTGATTGCTCAAGTAAATTGTGAAAACGACTCTACGGGATTAATCCCAATTCAAGATCTTGGAACAGATTTTTATTTAGGCACCTACCAGGGTGGCATGTATCCTGCCGGACTGAATGTTCCACCCATAGGACACCTAAAGAAAGGACTTGGTATTGTCAAAAAATTAAAACCGCTCGATACTTTAGGAAATATAAATTACGCAACAGGTAAGATAGTGCTAGCGGGTTTTGGAGCGTCTACTGTTGGCGGACCGTTTAACCACATGATACAACTTTCCAAAGATGACCTGTCGTTGAATCCTTGTATGAAAGCAGTTAATGCTGCCAATGGTTCTGATGGATTAGAGGAACTAACTGTAGATAATGTTGACTATTGGGAATATATTAGATTGTATAAACTAGGTGAAAAAGGGTTAACTCCAATTCAGGTTCAGGTTGCCTGGTTGATGCACAGTTCCAGAATTGATTCCAATTCTTCTGATACAGGTCCATTTATTGATTCATTGGTGTACCGAATGAAAGTTGCCTTACAGGCCATGCAGATAATCTACCCGAATTTGAAAGTTGTATTTATCAGCGGTTTCCCTTATGGCGGATACGCAGACACCATGAAGGTTTTATATCATGTAATTGCTGAACCTTCAAGTTATAACCACAATTTTGCAGTTAAAAAATTAATCACAGCGCAAATCACCGGCGACCCTTCTCTGCGTTATCAGTCACCGGGTAAATTAGTGCCCTATCTTGTTTGGGGACCCCCACTATGGGCTGATGGCATGAATCCAAATGAATATTCAGGTTTGACATGGAACTGCGAAACAGAATTTACACCGGATGGAGGTGGTTATCATTTGACAAATCTCGGGAAAGATAAATTTGGTGATATTTTAATTGATTTTTTTAAAACAGACACCTTAGCAAAAGGATGGTATCTTGACGGTCCAAAATGGGCTACCTGCGGTACCGGCAGAAATGCTGACGGAAGTATTATTACCCCTAAAGATGTAATAATTGATAAAGATGCCGTTACAATTTATCCAAATCCTTCTTCGGGTGAATTTTATGTTGATTTTAATGAAGTTTTAACTTCTGACATTAATATTAAAGTTTTGAATAATATTGGCGAGGTAGTTTATTTTGATAATTATCATTCTGTTACTCCTTACTCCGGTTATCGATTTAATCTTTCCGGAAAACCAAATGGTATATATTATTTTGAAGTTGTGATAAACGATCAAATATTTACACAACCTGTCATACTGAATAAATAAAATGAATAAAACAGGACAAAAACCTGTGCTAAAATATCATCAGTTAAAAAGGATAAGTGTTATTGCATTTATCCTTTTTAATTTTACAGTTTCTGCACAAATAAACTGTGAAAATGATAGCACTTTGCTCGAACCTTTAGTTGACCTGCAAAGTGATTCCTATTTGGGTTATCAAGGAGGTTTATATCCGGGGGGATTTAATGAAATGCCTGCCGCACATGCTGATTCCGGAATTGTTATTGCTCAATCCCTTATTCCGATAAATTTTGATGGGGAAGAAGATACTATTTATGGGAAAACAGTAATGCTGGGATTAGGCCCTATATCAGCCGGGAAATCATTTAATAAATTTATTGCACAATATAATGATGCCGGATACTTTGATTCCTGTTTCCGTATTGTAAATGGATGTTTGGATGATTTTGGTTTAGAACAAATGATTGATGAAGATGCAGGAGATACGTATTGGAAAGATGTAAATGATTATTTACAAGCCGCTGATCTGAAAAAGAAACAAGTACGTATTGTTTGGGTAATGACAACTTCGTTTGAGGATACCGTTACAACCATGCCCGCTTATGTTGATTCGCTTACTGCAAAATATATTGCTCTGATAAGAGAATTAAAAACACAATTCATTAATCTCAAATTAATTTATATATCCGGATTACAATTTGGGGGATATGCTGATCTGTCGGCAGAACACATTAATGCATTTGCCGAACCTGCACCTTATTTTAACGATTTTGCGATAAAGGGAGCAATAACTGCACAATTAAATGGAGATACACTTTTAAATTATTCAGGTGTTGATGCTCCTGCAGCATGGGTTGCCTGGGGACCAAATTTTTGGGCCGACGGAAGAAACCTCAGAGATTATGATGAACTGCGATGGTTATGTCCGGGCGACTACGATGTAAGCAACAATGGAATGGTTTTATCGGGAACCGGAAATCAAAAAATTGCAGATAGATTATTTGAATTTTTTACTACAGACGCTACAGCAACACCATGGATATTTGGTCTGCCTTATGATTGTTTTACAGAAATAGAAGAGGAAGATTCCGTAATTATTGAAATTCCACGAGAGGAGCTTGTTTACATAACGCAAAATCCAGTTAAAGGAGTTATAAAATTTATTATCAATCTCGAAACAAATGAAAAGGCATCGATATTTGTTTTTAATGCACTCGGACAGCAAGTTGTAGAAGGAACCGTATCCAAAATTGAGCCCGATAAAATTTTTGACATTAAACTCACCGATCATCCGAGCGGAGTGTATTTTCTTTCTGTGTTTATTGAAGGAAAAGTTTATAATATACCGTTTTATTTGAGCCCTTGAGATGAGTGATGAGTAATGAGTGATGAGTGATGAGTAATGAGTTTTGAGTGATGAGTGATGAGTAATGAGTGATGAGTGATGAGTAATGAGTTTTGGTTATAGTAAGCCGGATTATTTTAATCCTGACTAATGGCTCTTGACAATTTGGTGAATGGTGAATGGTGAATGGTGAGTGGTGAGTTTAATCTGAGAAGAAAGTACTCTCACGATTCACGCCTCACAATTCACAAAATGAGTAATGAGTGATGAGTGATGAGTATAATCTGAGAAGAAATTACTCTCACGATTCACGCCTCACGATTCACAAAATGAGTAATGAGTGATGAGTAATGAGTTTAATCTGAGAAGAAAGTACTCTCACGATTCACGCCTCACGATTCACAAAATGAGTAATGAGTGATGAGTAATGAGTTTAATCTGAGAAGAAAGTACTCTCACGATTCACGCCTCACGATTCACAAAATGAGTAATGAGTTTGATCTGAGTAGGAACAAAATCACGATTCACGCCTCACGATTTACGAAAGTTGGTGAGTGGTGAGCGGTGAGTGGTGAGTATCTTCATGTTAGCCTGACACTTTTACTCCTTGTTAAGGCGGATGTACAAATTATTAAATTGACAATTAACAAATTGAAAATCTTTTTTTCATTCAATTAAAACTATCCCAACCCTGCGCTTTCAGTTTAAATAAATTATCGTTTTTAGTTTTAATAAAAGTACCATTTTGTTTTGGAACAATTTTTCCTATGATGGAGATATTATTATTGCGTGCAATTTTCTCTGCATCTTTTGCATTTATAGTAAAAAGTAATTCATAATCCTCGCCACCATTTAATGCGCAAATTGTTGGATCTAAATTAAACTTAGCTGCCTGTCCAATAGACTCCTCCGACATTGGGATTTGATTTTCATAAATAATTGCACCGCAATCGCTTTTATCGCAGATATGCAATATCTCTGACGATAAACCATCCGACACATCTATCATTGCAGTGGGTATTATATCATTATCTTTAAAAAATTGAATAATATCTTTTCGCGCTTCGGGTTTTAAAAATTTACCGATAAGATGTTTTTTATTTTCCAGATCAGGTTGTATGCCCGGATTTTCGAGATATATTTTTTTCTCTCTTTCCAACATTTGTAATCCTAAATATGCAGCGCCAAGATCTCCGCTTACACAAATAAGATCCTCTTCTTTTGCTCCGCTTCGATAAACAATTTCCCCTTCATTTGCATCGCCGATAGCTGTAACGGAAATAATAAGTCCTTTAATACTTGTAGTAGTATCTCCCCCAACCAGATCAACTCCATAATATTCGCAGGCATGAAAAATTCCTTCATATAATTCTTCCAGCGCTTCCACAGAAAATCTGTTTGAAATTGCAAGGGAAACGGTAACCTGATTCGGTGTTGCATTCATAGCATATATATCGCTAACATTTACTGCTATACATTTATATCCGAGATGTAAAAGTGGCGTGTACATCATATCAAAATGCACTCCTTCCACTAACATATCTGTTGTAACTACCGTCAATTTTCCCGCATTGTCAATTATGGCTGCGTCATCGCCAATTCCTTTTACCGTTGAAATATTATTTATCTCAAAATTTTTGGTCAGTTGGTCAATCAGCTTAAATTCTCCTAAAGAGGATATTTCGGTTCTGTCGTTTTGTTCGTCCATTATAAAAAAGTCTTTTTCTTTCGATCTTCCTTGCAAAATTGCATAAAGATTTAACAAAATGTTATTCTTCGCGTTATCTTAGTGTTTTGAGGCCGGTTTGGCACCACACCACAAGCAAAAAACGACGTATGAAACCAGACATTAAAATAAATGCCCCACTAGAAACATTTTACAAGTGGGAAAAATTACAGCCGGAAAAATTATACCTCCGACAGCCCATTAATGGCATTTGGCACAACTATACCTGGTCGCAGTGCGGCGATCAGATAAGACGTATGGCTTCTTACTTAAAATCGCTCAATTATGAACCCGGAACCCGTATTGCGATACTTTCCAAAAACTGCGTCCACTGGATGCTCAGCGATTATGCCATCTGGATGGCAGGTTATGTTTCCGTTCCGATGTATCCAAATATGTCGCCAGGCACCGTTAAACAGATCCTTTTACACAGTGAAAGTAAATTGTTATTTGTAGGCAAATTGGATGACTGGACCTATTTAAAACCCGGCATTCCTGAAAATTTACCTTGTATCGCTTATCCTTTTTATGGAATAACCGAATTTAAAAACTGGGATGATATCATAACAGCACAGGAACCGATATCCGACAATCCAGTATACCCGATTGAAAACCTGTGTTCCATTATGTACACAAGTGGAACCACGGGAGTTCCAAAAGGGGTAATGCATTCCTTTTACAATTTTGCCTTTGCAGCAGAAAATGCATTTCCAACATTAGGGGTAGATAATACGGCATCGTTTTTCTCTTATTTACCAATGTGTCATATTGCAGAGCGTTTATTAATTGAGATAGGCAGTTTATACACAGGAGGTCAGGTTTCCTTTGCGGAAAGTTTGGAAACATTCCCTAAAAACTTACAAGAAACATCTCCCACACTTTTTTTAGCGGTTCCGCGTATTTGGTCAAAATTTCAGGAAAAAATTCTCGAGAAAATGCCGCAGAAAAAACTGGAACTCTATTTAAAAATTCCTTTGCTGAAAAACATCGTGAAAAAGAAAATAAAAGCGGCGCTTGGACTAACAAAAGCAGACCAATGTTTTTCAGGTGCTGCACCAATTCCGGTTGATCTTATTAATTGGTTCTGGAAATTGGATATCAAAATTCAACAGGCATATGCAATGACGGAAGATTGTTGTTATAGTCACACGAATTTAAAGGATAAAAACAGGATTGGAAGCGTTGGTTTGCGGTTTCCTTATGTGGATATTAAATTTAGTGAACAGGGTGAAATTTTAATTAAACATGCAGGATTAATGTTAGGTTATTATAAGGAAGATGTTTTGTCGAAGGAGGCATTTACAGAAGATGGATATTTTAAAACCGGAGATAAAGGTGCAGTAGATACCGATGGATTTTTAACAATAACCGGTAGAGTAAAAGAATTATTTAAAACAAGTAAGGGCAAATATGTAGCTCCTATGCCTATAGAAATGAAATTTTCTTCCAATACGGATATTGGTCAGGCATTGGTGGTAGGGTATGCTATGCCGCAGCCAATTGTTTTGGTTACCCTTTCAGAACTTGGTAGAAAAAAATCTAAAGAGGAAATTGAAAAAAGTTTATTGAATTCAAAAAGTGATGTCAACAATACTTTAGATTCTTTTGAAAAAATTGAAAAGGTAGTTGTAATAGAAAATGAATGGACAATTCTGAACGACCTTTTAACTCCTTCAATGAAAATAAAACGCAATGAAGTAGAAAAACTTTTTCAAACTGATTATGAAAAATGGTTTGATATGAAACCTGATGTAATCTGGCAATAATAGATCCCTTAAACCCGGAATATTCAATGGAAGTAGCAATAAATCGTAGTTGGTAATAAAATCAGATATTTCAAGCCAATAACATGCGATTTCCAATTGTTTGCTATTCAGGGTAAACCCAACTAAATCAATAGGTTAGTTAATTTTTATAGGTCTATTGATTAATTTGGGTTAAATGAATACAAAAGTTTAAATTCACCTTTAAATTTAAATGTATGCAATTTTTTTACAAATTATTTCTACAGGAAAAACAGCCCACTACTTTTAAAGAAATTATTTATTGGTGGGGCGAACGCCGTTTGGCTTTTAATCTTGTTATCGGGGTTTCGGGGTTATTGAGTATACTCGTCTGCTGGATTGCAGGTTTTGAAATGGATATCATCAAACTGTGCATCATTGCCTTTACTTATGGCATTGCTGCAAATATAATATATACCAGCAGCTGGATCGCAGAGTATCTTCTCCGAAAAGCCAATAATTTTGATTCACAAATAAAATATATTGGACCGGTATTTTTTGCGATGGGTTTAGCCATCTCTATATTACTCACTTTTTTTGGGGGGTTATTAGTGGGATATTTAGGTCTTTTCGGTTACAGCGGAGTAGATTGAACCAATAAAATTAAATTTTATTTTTTTTATTAACCATAAATAACGATCTACATTTCAGCATGCGCTATTGCTGCAATACTAACTTTAACACCTTCAATATTGGTGAGTGACACGGCACAGGATTCCAAAGTTGAACCGGTTGTAATAACATCATCAACAATTAAAATATGTTTATTGCGAATAAGTTCAATATCACCGGGTTCGAAAATAGATTTCACATTTTCCCATCGTTCGAGTCGCGATTTTTTGGTTTGCGTATCAGTATATACCTTTCGCTGCAAAATTTCCGAATTAAAAGGTATTGATAAAACTTCGCTCAACCCTTCACCAATAACAGCGCTTTGATTATAACCACGTTTTTTTTCTTTGTCTTTATGTAAAGGCACAGCAGTAATAAAATCAACTTCAGGAAATAAATGAAATTGTTTTATTTGGTATCCCAATAAATTACCCAAACGCAAACCAACATCTTTTCTGCCCTTATATTTTAAGGCATGCATTAAATGCTGAATACGACCCGATTTATGAAAATGATAAAGTGCCATAGCTCTTTCTACAGGAACTTTTCCCCAAAACTTTTTTGCAATGGGATTGTCGGCATATTCGGCATGATCGGTTTTGGGCAAACTAATCTGGCATTTGATACAAATAATTTTTTCGTTTTTGTTGAGCGGCGCACTACAGGCAAGACATAAGTTGGGATAAATAACGTCGCACATTTCGTTAAACATTTTTAAGGGAAACATATAGAGAGATTATTTGGTTACATAAGCGATGGTTTTGCAGAAACAATTAAATAATAAATTAGGGTTAAAAAAAACCTGGCAGAAAAACATACATCAAAATTTCAACATCATAGATCCATAGCGGCTAACATTTTTTTTAAAGGAAATAAACTATATAAATTTAATTAATAAATTCCTATTTCCAAATAATTATCAGGAAATTTATCCGTGCGGAAATAATAATCGGGTAGAGTGTTGTATATATTAAAAATCAAAATTCGGTGCTAACGATAATACCGTTGATAAATGCAAATTCCAGGAGTTACAAAGTACTAACTCCACAAATTTTAAATCCAACCCAAAACATTTATTTAATTTTATCGCCTGCAAGAACAGGAAAAAGATCTTCCAGCGAGGCCACAAATTCATGAAATGCTTTATCCTGTCTTATTTCCGGTCGCCATGCGAGGCCAAGTTCAACCATATTATAGAAATGTTGAATACTTGCTCCACCGGTTAACTCTCCTTTATTATCGCGGTTTTTACCTACAAGCCAAATTGCATCTGAAATTGCTGCTGCAGATATAATATCGTGCGTTACAACTATGATAGTAATATATTCGTCGGATGCGGCAAGTTCGATAATACTATTACAAACTTCATTTTTTGCTTTTGGATCAAGTCCTGAAAATGGTTCATCCATTAAAAGAATATTAGTACTGCACAATAATTGTTGTGCTATGGCTACGCGTTGTCTTTGTCCGCCGGATAATTGCACAGGGTATTTTCTCGCGTGTTCCCGCAATCCGAATTTATCGAGATAATACAGAATTCTTGTGTCTGTTTCTTTCCCTTTTAATCCACCTTGTTTTGCTCCTATATGCAAATTATCATAAACGCTCAAATGTTCGAACAAAGGATAGTTTTGATATACTACACCTATGGTTCCGGCTTTGTTTGGCATTAAATATTTTTCCGGATCAGGTTCTGTTTCAATTAATTTTTCATTAGCAACTAAAACCTGCCCTGAATCAGGTTTAATTACTCCTGAAATAATTTCGAATAAAGTTGTTTTACCAATTCCCGAAGGGCCCAAAATTGCACAAATCTGCCCTTGCATCTGCCCGGGTCTGCGAACATCATATATTTCGCCGTTAATATTCTTTAATACCGTATTCAACCCAAAAGATTTGGAAACATCTTTTATTCGAAGTATCGTTTTTTGTATCACTCTATTTTCAAACATAGGTTAAGGTTGATATTATTTTTTATTTAATTTCATATAGGCATAAGGAAATAATTTTTTGCTGATGAATCCTATCAATACATGAATAAGAATACCCATTAAAAGAATTGCGAATTGTATAGCAAATACACCGTTAAAATTTCCTGCAAATCTGTTTTGGTCTACCAACAAAGCACCTATTCCACCATTTTCTCTGTTTGCACTTTCTACCATTGTAATCATCATCCATGCAATAGCAAAATTTTGTCTCAGTATCTCTAAAGCTCTGTGCAACATTCCGCGAATTACCACGTGGTATAAAGCTTGCCAGTTACTCATGCGCAGAGTACGGGCATAACTGTATTTTTGCCATTCCATAGAATCCACTTCACTTGCCATACCTGTTACAAAATATGGAAGTATACCAAAAATTAATAAAGAAGTTTTATATTCTTCAGCAGTATGCGTGTATAATAAAATGATAAATCCGAATCCCACTAAAGTTAAAAACCGTGCCTGTGAAACGATATAAATTACGAAGGGGCGAAAAAATGGAATTACAACACTATATGATAATACCAATCCAATTGCAGTTGCAATAAACATTGCTTTTACACACAACCATGCCGAAGTAAATAATTCGCCTAAAAGATCCCGTTCACTTGTCAATTGACCAAATGCATTTAATATCTCAATCGGATTCGGAATAATATCCGGTGCAGCAATGAACCACCAAGCTATAAATAGTATCAATTGAATACCAACCATGATCAATAAACTTGACCTGTCGGGTTTGGCGAACGGCGTAAAAAGTGTTTTGATCTTTTTCATGTTCTAAAACATTATTTTCAAAAAAAAGGCAGGCACATAGCCTGCCTTAAAATTATATAATAAATTAGTTATTTACCTGTAACAATTTCAACGCGGCGATTTTTAGCTTTACCTGTTGTAGTGGTATTGTCCTCTTTAGGTTGTGCTTCGCCATATCCAATAACGCTGGTAAATCTTTCCGGATTAATTTTTTTGCGAATGAGCCAATATTTTACTGCATCAGCTCTTCGCTGAGAAAGTTCCATATTACTTCCCTCTTCGCCATCGCTGTCGGTATGACCGCTTATCTGAATTTTCATATCGCTTACACTAAGTGATAAATAAAGATCTTCCAAGGTCTTTAATCCTGTACCAGAAAAGTCAGAACTTCCTGAATTAAATTCAATGGAATAATCTTTTCTTCCAAATTCTTCCACAATCTCTCCTGCACTGATATCCGCTTTATCGGGAGCAGTAAGATTACTTTTGTGTTGTTCGTAAACAGATTTCAAAAAAGAAAGATCGACTAAAGTATTTACATCTATAACTTCCGGAAGGTCCTGAGGATATAGTTTCGACATAAATCCTGCAAATAAATTATAAACATCGGCATAACGGTTTGGTGTACCCGGTAATAAACCGAATGTTTCTGCATTATCGGCAAGATTTGCTGCACGTGATCCTCCCAATAATACGGTGCGACCCTGTTGTGTTTTATAACTCACACCGATAAAATACTTTTTCCAGTATTCCGCAGTTTCCGCCTGGTATATATCTGCCTGATATTCTGATGCTTTTGTCAAAGCTGCATCGAAAGATTTCACCTGATCACCACCCTGAGCAATTGCAAAAATCATTTTTTCTACTGCGACTCTGTTTGCTTCGAGATGTTTATTTAATCCTATCATTAAACAAGGCATTTGCTGTGAATTTTCACGAGTAGATAATAGCGTAACGATATCGTCGCTCATTTTAGTGAAAATATCAACGTCAGCAGGAGTCCACGTTGCCACTGCATCAATTTGTTTTTTAACGGATCGGCCGGTTTTTTTTCCGTTAATTACTTCATCTCTCTCAATGGTATAAGAGTTTTTATTTTGAAATTTTCGTGCTGCGTCCAAAAAATCATCTGCGCTTGTAAAATTTAATGCATTGGGATCGTAGGTTGTAAAATCAGGATTAACTGCTATACCATTATCGGAAGCCCATTTAATTGCAATGTTATGATCACCATCTTTAGGATATACCACGCAGGTTCCACCTTTTGCACTATCAGGAGTTATTCGCCAGATAAATGGACCGATAAATTTATCTTCCCCATAGGAAAATCCAGGTACATAAAATCCTTTTAATCCATAAGAAGGATCAATTAGTTTTAATTTATTATTAAGATCAGGCGCAAAGGTTGCCAATCCATCACCCATAATTGCAACAAGTTGAGCTCCCTCTGTGGAATTAGGATTCTTTTTATAGGCATTAGCAAAATCCAATAAACCTTCCTTCATTTTATCGTAACTGTCTTGCCTAACAAATTCAAAATTAACCCCTGCCTGATCCATTAAACTTCCCTTTGTAGTTCTTGCTCCGCCATTTGCATATGCAACTGGAGCCTGCGCATTCCATGCCATACCTAAATACTTAAAAGTAGGTCTTCCGGAATTATTTGCAAGATCCTTACTCGGTAACGGAAGCATTTTTAAACCAACAGTTTTATAATTGGACGGTATAGTGGAAAGTGTTTTATTTTTATCCTCATCCACCTTATCCAATGTAATGGATTCGGTTGTGTCTTTTCCGATCACGCCCTTTTCGTATAAATATTTTCTTCCGAAAATAAATAAGGGAACAAAAACGATACAAAGAATAAATGTTTTTCCAAGCCAACCTAAACGGTTCCAGAAGTTCATGTGATTTTGATTTATTGTTCGATTAATTATTTTAAATGTTTAAATGCATCCATCGTATCATCACCTGCGGTAACCAATGTTGTACCTGATATAGGCAATTGCAATTTGCGGCTGAAGTCCGTTAATTCCTTAAATGTTTGTTCATTATAGCTGTCTAATAATTTTATTCCTTCATCCGTCATTATCGCTTCCTGAATATCAGCACTCGACATCCAGTTCTTTCCTTTTTCCATAAATCGGGAAATATTGGCAACATTTTCACTTACCTGCTGTGCGTATGCTTCCACAGCTAATTGCTGCATTGCGAGATCATCAGGATTCCCCTCTAAAACACTTTGTGCCGATTTTAAAGCACTAGCAGTTTTCTTTAATATTTTGAGGTCGCGACTTCTTATCTGAATATCTTCATCTAACAATTCAATTTCTACCTTCCATTGATCGCTCAGTCTTTTCAAAAAGATCAACGCTTTATCTAAAGCGTGAAAACGCGGCAATAATTGTTCGTTACTCATTTTTTTGCGGTTTGCAGAAACTGATTTTATTACAGCCTGGTCCTTATATCCTTTTTCCTGTGCTTTTTTTGCTTCCACAAATGATTTATTGGCGCCTTCCATATTATCGTTCATCACAATTTCCAATTCCTCTTTTGCACTCTGCAATTCTGTTATTCTTCCTTCCAGTTCCCCTCTTTTTCTGATCCATTTTTTTAAAGATATCTTCATAACTCCAATTGGGTCGGTATTTACTAATGCACGCCATAATTTTTGTATAAAAAGTTGGTATGCTACCCAAATTAATTTTCTGCTGGTCCATAAAAAAGTTACCAATGCAATAATTACCACTAATAATACAATGGAATACAATGTATTTTTCAGTATTTCAACAAGGTAGGGAAGTACTTTGTACAATACATATCCAAGGCCTGCAATCAATGCCAAACCTGTAATTGTTCCGACTGTTTTTTCCTGATTGTTCAAAATCGATTTTTTAAAGTTTTGAGTATCCATATTTATTATTTTTTAGGAGTAAGATATAAAATAATTTTATCAATGTCCTGTTGAATTGCACGAACTATAACGGAATAAGCGAGTTCAAACTTCTTTTTCTTGTTTTCAATTCTTCCGGTCTCCTGTTGAATTACCAATTTGTTCTGTTCAATTTTATCTTTATTTGCCTGAATATCTGCCTGCATGTCCAAAATCTTTTTTTGCATGGTAGCAATTGTATTCAGGGTATCAGCATTAGCATTTTCCATGCTTTTTATTTCCAAATGTTTCTGTTCCACAGAATGCAGATTTTCTTTTTTAAGACTTTCTGAAAAAAGTGCATCGTGTTCTTTTAAAAGTTCAAGATATTTTTTCCCAGAAGCTGCAAGTGCATCAGAATTCACATTTTGCACCTTAAACCCCATGTAGGTTGCAAGAAATTTTTGTTGTTCAGTCATTCCTGCTGCTATTTCATCCATTTCGTGCAAGGTGGTGGCAAATTCAAAATAATCCGGACCAGGCATGTTCTTTTCCTTCAGAAAATTTTCGAAATGGGTAACATATTCCGAGTCAACAGTCTGGTCGGTATTAATAATAATCTTACCATCCAAAACGGGATTGTTGAATCTAGGTGTTTCCTGTTTTTCCGGTTCTGGTTTAATATTTTCCTCAAGCGGATCAGGTCCTTTATAAATTGCCTTAATAAAAGAGTCGAAAACTCCCATCTGTGATTTAATTTTGGTTTGCGGTTCGGGTATAAAACGAGTTCAAATTTAGAATTTTTTTGCTATTATCTCTAACAGACGGATACCAAAAGTGTTTATTTTGTCAAAATGTCAGATTTTTAGGGGAATTCATGGGTTGTACACACTAAGAGGATTAGGGGGGAAATTATCAGCCAAGCTGTTTTAGTGAAAATAAAATACCAATTTGAGAAACTCATTTTTCATACAAAATAGCTTCTGCTAAAAGTTCAGCCCAAATGCCATACATTCTTCCGGAGGGATGAAGTTTATCATAGGCAAGAAGAGTTGGATCATCCTTTGCCTTTTTTGAGTATGGATTGATATCGATGTATTGAACCTGAAACCGGAGTGCGATTGATCTGTTTATTGCATTAAAACTGTCAATTTCTTCTCCTATCTCCGCAGGTGTTTGCCGACCCGACAAGGCGAATGGAGTAACTCCATAATCCGGTATACTTAGCACAAAAACATATTCTGGTCGATTTCCTGAACAGGAAATTGCAGTTTGCAGCAGGGTCTCAAAATTTTTGCGGTAAACCGCCGTGTCAATACCTCTGAATTGATCGTTCACGCCGATTAAAAGTGTAACACAATCAAAATCATTGTTCAATAATTTTTGGTGGATGGAATTAATAAGATCTTTAGTGGTCCAACCTGTTTTTGCAATAATTTCAGGATCACTAAAATTGATTTTGTTTTGTTTTAGAAGTGTTATAGTTTGTTCCGGAAATCTTTCGTTTATATTTACAGATTGGCCAATAGTATAGGAATCTCCCAAACACAGCATTGTTTTTTCCTTAACGGGATTTACATTCATTTGCAATAATATATAAAGCATAAGAAACTGCATCTTTTTATATACGAGTTATAACTAGCTGCGGCTTTGTTTCTTTAAAAATAATTGAAGTATATTTGTGTATATACTGAGCAGAATCTTATTTCTCGCAAATCGCAATACGATAATTTTCTTCTTTTTATTTGACAAATTTTTTTTGCACTTGAATAGATTTTAAAATATTTATATTGAAAGAGGAACAGATCATTCAACAAACTCAAAACTGGATTAAGGAAGTTGTTATCGGATGCAATTTTTGCCCATTTGCTTCCAGGGTTATGGTGAAACAAAATATTCAATATACTGTGCTAACCTCTGTTACTATTCACGAAAGTTTAGAGCAGGTTGCAAAAGAATTAATGTTGTTGGATGATGAACAGGAACGAGAAACGAGTTTTATTATTTTCTCAAACAACTTTATCGCGTTTAGTGACTATTTATTGCTTGTTAAAAAAGCCGAACAATTAATGAGTAAAACAGGATATGATGGCATTTATCAATTAGCGAGTTTTCATCCTGATTATTGTTTTGCGGGTTCCGATGAAAATGATCCGGCAAATTATACGAATCGTTCCATATTTCCGATGTTGCATTTATTGCGGGAGGATAGTATTACTGCTGCTCTTGAAAATTTCCCAAATCCGGAAAAAATTCCACAAAACAATATTCATTTTGCTGAGCAGAAGGGATTGTTATATATGCAATTGTTGCGTGCGGGATGTATTAGGTAAAATTTAATGAAGGGAAGCACTAGCTTGTAATGCTGTTATTTTATGTAACAATATTGTATATTCTTACACCTTTAATTGATAATCCTTCAAAAGTGTTTCATAAGAAATATTCAATTTTTGATGAAGAATTCTAATCATATCTAAATTTAATTTTCTTTTTTTATTTAAGATTTCACTTACTCTGGTTTTATGACCAATTATTTTAGCCAGATCATTTTGATTCATTCCCCTTTCCAACATTCTCAACCTGATTACTTCAATTGGATCGGGAGCATCAATTGGGAAATTTTGTTCTTCATAATTATCAATTAAAATTCCCAAAACCTCCGCTTCATCACCCTCTTTTGTTCCAGGTTTTGAAAAAAATATTGCCTCCATTCTTTTAAGTGCTTCTGCATGGTCTCTTTTTGTTTTAATTGCCCTAATTTTCATAATAATTAAATTTTATTTGCATCAATTTTGTTATATTCTTCATGTGTACCAATAAATTTAATGAATACATGCCGCCTTTCTAATTTAATCCATACTATCAAACGATAGGTATTCCCCTTAATATTAAAAACAACCCTATTGTTTTTTAATAAACTTACATTGGAAAATTGGTGTAATATTTCATTGAGATTACTCCATTCTGCATTTTTAACCTGGTTAAACCAATCTGCCAAGGCATTCATGCAATCAGGATGAATTTCCCAAAAATCCCTTAAAGTGCTTCTTGAAAATATTCTCAACTTACTGCAAATATAGTCAAAAGTTACCAATCTGGTAACTAAAATTAAACCCTCTGCATTTTCATCTCCGGCTGATACACATGATCCTCATCCATAACACGATTCGGATATTTTACATGGTATTCAAATTCATGGCGGAAATGGCGGATTGCAGCAGCAACTGGCCAGGCAGCAGCATCACCCAAAGGACAAATAGTATTTCCTTCAATTTTGCGTTGTATATCCCATAATAGATCGATGTCTTCCATTTTTCCATGACCATATTCAATATTGTGCAGAACACGTTCCATCCAACCGGTTCCTTCGCGACAAGGGGAACATTGTCCGCAACTTTCGTGATGATAAAACCTTGTAAAATTCCAAGTATTGCGAACAATACATTGTTTTTCATCATATACAATAAATCCTCCGGAACCCAACATAGATCCTGTTGCAAATCCTCCTTCACTTAAACTTTCGTAGGTCATTAAACGGGGATTTCCATCACTGGTTTTTAATAATAAATGTTTCGGTAAAATTGGCACAGATGATCCACCCGGAACACAGGCTTTTAATTCGAGATTGTTTTTTATTCCTCCGCAATATTCATCGCTGTAAATAAATTCTTCTACCGGTAATCCAAGATCAATTTCAAACACTCCCGGTTTATTAATATTTCCTGATGCAGAAATTAGTTTTGTACCTGTTGATTTACCTATACCGATCTTTGCATATTCATCACCACCATCATTAATAATTGGGACAACTGCTGCAATACTTTCTACATTATTTACAATTGTCGGGCAATTCCATAAACCCGAAATTGCAGGAAAAGGTGGTTTAATTCTTGGATTTCCTCTTTTACCTTCCAGCGATTCTATTAATGCAGTTTCTTCTCCACAGATATAAGCACCTGCGCCGGGATGCACATGCAAGTTGAGTGAATATCCTGAACCTAAAATATTATTTCCCAAAAATCCTTTTGCATAAGCTTCGGCAATTGCCTTTTCTAAAATGCGCAATATGAACATATATTCACCGCGTATATAAATATAACTTGTTTTACATCCGAGGGCATAGCTGGAAACTATCATTCCTTCAATTAATAAATGCGGAATTTTTTCCATCAATAATCTATCCTTAAATGTTCCCGGTTCACTTTCATCTGCATTACATAATAAATATCTTGGTTTGTCGGTTGACTTATCCAAAAAACTCCATTTTAATCCGGTGGAAAAGCCTGCACCTCCGCGACCGCGTAAACCCGATTTTTTTACTTCTTCGGTAACTTCATCCGGCGTCATTTTTTTTAATACCTTTTCTAACGAACGATATCCGCCGAATTGTATATATCCATCTATCGTATTGATATTTGGTTTATCGAGATGTTCTAATAATAATTTTCTGCTCATGATGGCTTCAATTCTGAGATGAAGTTTGGGTTTCTTTTACTAACTGATCTATAATACCGTCAATTTTTTCTTCTGTTAAATGCTCATGAAATGTTTCTCCAATTTGAAACATCGGCGCATATCCGCAGGCACCTAAACATTCTACGGTTTTAATGGTAAACATTTTATCAGAAGTTGTTTCTCCAACTTTAATTTTCAATTTATTTTCCAGATAGGATATCATTTTTTCGGCTCCGTTCAAACAACATGGTCCTGTTTGGCAAACTTCAATTAATATTTTCCCAACCGGTTTCATATTGTACATGCTATAAAAGGTTGCCACCTCATATACTTCAATGGGATGTATGTGCAACAATCGCGCAACGTAATCCATAGTATCAGAACTCAGCCATCCGCCAAATTCTTTTTGTGCAATATGCAAAATTGGTAACAAAGCAGATTTTTGTTTATCCGCCGGATAATGACTCAGCAATCTGCTCACCTCTATCATTGCTTCCGTAGAAAATTGTATTTGTTGTACTTCGTTCATGAATTAAATTTTCAATTGGATAAATGTTAAATCCAATTCTACAATTATCAAATTACTCCATTACCAAATTATCAACTACTACGCGTCCAGTTCTCCTGCTATCACATTCAAACTACTCAAAGTAATAATTGCATCACTCAACATGGCACCTTTTATCATTTCGGTATATGCCTGATAATAAATAAAACAAGGGCGGCGGAAATGCAATCTGTATGGCTGGCGACCGCCATCACTCACCAAATAAAATCCCAACTCCCCATTACCTCCTTCTACAGGCTGATAAACTTGTCCTTTCGGAACATCTACTTCTCCCATAACAATTTTAAAATGCCAGATCAAACCTTCCATGGTATTATAAACAGCATCTTTCGGCGGTAAATAAAATTCAGGAACATCGGCAAAATAATTTCCTTTCGGCATTTTTTGCATCGCTTGTTTAATGATACTCATACTTTGCCACATTTCTTCCTGGCGCACACAAAATCTGTCATACGTATCTCCTTGGGTGCCTATTGGGATTACAAAATCAAAATCGTTGTAACTGCAATATGGAGACATTACACGCACATCATAATCAACACCTGCTGCTCTTAAATTTGGTCCTGTAAAACCATAATTTAAGGCCTTTTCTGCTGTAATACTTCCAACATTAATTGTTCTGTCCATGAAAATGCGATTGCGCATTACCAGTTTTTCGAATTCTTTTAATGCTGCAGGAAATTCTTCAATAAATTCATTAATTCTTCTGTTCACATCATCGGTAAAATCGCGTTCAAATCCTCCAATTCGCCCAATATTTGTGGTTAATCGTGCGCCGCAAATCTGTTCATATATTTCATAAATTTTTTCTCTCCACTGAAACACGTACAAAAATCCTGTAAGTGCTCCCGTATCAACCGCAATAACAGAATTACAAACGATATGATCAGCAATTCGCGCAAGTTCCATAATTACAACGCGCATATAATCAACGCGTTTTGGCATTTCTGCTTTTAATAATTTCTCTACGGTGAGGTACCAACCTATATTATTAATTGGGGAAGAACAATAATTTAATCTGTCGGTAATTGGTGTTACCTGATAATAAGGTCGGTGTTCCGCCAATTTTTCAAAAGCGCGGTGAATATATCCAATGGTTGGCTGGGCATCCACAATAATTTCGCCATCCATTTTTAATACATTCTGGAATATTCCATGTGTAGCGGGATGTGTAGGACCTAGGTTGAGATAATTAAATTGTTTTAATTCCTCATCTGTTTGAACTACTCCGTTTATTACAGTATTTACGGTTTTATTTTCTGCCAATGTATTTTAATTATTCCTGTTTAAAAATGATGGTCTGTATTATTAATTATCTTCCAAAATATTTATCATCCTTATCAGTTCTTGTTCCGTCTTCCAAGGGATATTGTTTTAATAAGGGGAAATATAACATATCATCTACATTTAATATTCTGCGCATGTCGGGATGTCCGGTAAAACGTATTCCGTAAAAATCATATGTTTCGCGTTCCATCCAATTTGCACATTTAAATAAATTTGTTGCGGTAGGAACAATAGCATCCTTTTCACCAAAAAAAATATGTAAACGAATTCTGATATTATTTGTGAAACTGTGCATATGATACACCATACTCAATTCTTCTCCTTTATTATTCGGAAAATGCACGCCACACATACTGGTAAGAAAATTAAACTGCAATAAATTACTATCGCGCAGCCATTCTAATATTTCAATTATTTTTTCTCTTTTTACTACAATATCCAACATGCCATAGGATTCTTCTACACTTCTTATCTCCTCGGGAAATTGTTCCCTCAAAAGACTTTCAACTGTACCATTATCAACCTGAGTTTGC
Source organism: uncultured Chitinophagales bacterium (assembly GCA_964638865.1). Taxonomy (GTDB): domain Bacteria; phylum Bacteroidota; class Bacteroidia; order Chitinophagales; family BACL12; genus UBA7236. The sequence goes on from CAZXBG010000007.1 coordinate 24,419, forward strand.
ATTTTTATGATTATTTGTTAAATATTAATTTCACTTTGCCCTTCCGTCAGACCTCAAAGGTTTGAAAATCGACCTGCCTGGTTTTTTTCAACCGGTGAGGTCTGATTTTCAATAGGCGGACAAAAAGTTTCTGGTCTAGTTGAAACTTAAATTTCACCAACCCGACCTCACAGGTTTGGTAAACCTATTAGGTCTACATTTTCAACCTTTTAGCTCTCCATTCATTCAATGCCATATCCACTTAACATCATTTTATATTCCTGCGATTCTCTTCTTCTGAATCCTTCGCGTTTAATTAATTCCTGAATTTTTAAAATTCCGTCTAATATTGCTTCCGGCGGAGGAGGACAACCCGGAACATAAACATCCACCGGAATTATTTTATCTATTCCTTGTAAAACAGAATAGGTATCGAAAATTCCGCCGCTTGAGGCACAAGCTCCTACTGCAATTACCCATTTGGGTTCTGCCATTTGAATATAAACTTGTTTTAAAACTGGGCCCATTTTTTTGGCTATTGTTCCCATTACCATTAAAAGATCTGCTTGTCTTGGAGAAAAACTTAAACGTTCAGCTCCAAATCTTCCGAGATCGTAAGTGGATGCCATGGTGGCCATAAATTCAATTCCGCAACAGGAGGTAGCAAAGGGCAATGGCCATATAGAATTTGCCCGCGCAAGTCCCACAACTTTTTCGAGTCTTGTGAGAGCAAATCCCTCACCGGTATAACTTTCTGGTGCTTCTGTTTTTGTGAGCAAAATTTAAGTATTTACTGATCGATCAATATATTTTTTAGAGGGAATAAAAACCATTTTAATCCCATTTTAAAGCGCCTTTTTTAATGATATAAAAATATCCCAAAAGCAGCGGTGCAATAAACACTAACATCTTAACAAAACCAAGTTGTCCTAGTTCCCTAAAATTTACTGCCCAGGGGTAAAAGAAAATGAGTTCCACATCAAAAAGTACAAAAAGAATGGCAATTAAAAAATATTTTACTGAAAAAGGTAAACGCGCATTGCCAATGGTTTCGATGCCACATTCAAAACTTTCCAGTTTTTTAGAAGAGTTGCGTTTAGGACCGAATTTTTGAGAGGCGAATATGGTAGTAAGCACAAACCCTGCAGCTACGATAAATTGAATAAATATTGCAGTATAATCCAATAATTGATTGTTAACTACCTGTTGTTCCATTTTCCCTTTTTAGTATATGTTAATTTGGCGGGTTTTTGCTTCACAAAGGTAGGAATTCGAATTGTAAAAATGAACGTTTCGGGCATTACAATTTTAGCTACAACAAGATATTGAATAAGTTACTGAAATATTGTAAAAAAACTAAGGTCAAACTCCTCCTACAAGATAGAGTTGCTCCATGGTAGGCCCAATGCTACCACCTTTGGGTTCCAGCGTTACAGCAAATGCATCAGCACCCGCAATATTGTTCATTTTTTGAAGTTTTCCATTGATATCAAATACTCCGCCATCAATTGGTTTACCATCTTTTAGCGCCCAAAGCTGGTATTGTTTTCCGGCTTCCGGAGCAGGAAGATTTATTGCGCTCAGGTAAACATTTCCCGAGGACTTATCCCAAAAAACAACGGAAGTAGAACTTGGGCTAATTAACTGACCCTTCATGGTAATTGCTATAGCTGCGGGGTTTTTAACTACGTTGAGCTCGGTTTCCATCGAAAGATATTCAGCCCTTACTACATCCATTTTGTCGGTAAGGAAGGTATTTGCGTCCTGCAACTCCGAAAGTTGGTCAGAAGCGTGTTTGTAACTATTATAATAATAAACGTTGGTGGCTATACTGATGAAAAGCAGTATAGAAGCTGCATATGCCAAATATCTCACCCAATTATTAGCTGTTGATTGTGCCGGCTTCAGGCTAATGGTTTTACCTGTATTAAAAGCCGGGTTTTCTTCCTTAATCTTGGTCAAAATATTGGTCAGTATAGCAGGTGGAGCATCTACTGCATGAGCAAAAGCATAGTCCTCAAAGGCTTTTTCTATTGCCTCCAGTTCCGCTTTAACCTCCGGATACTGCGCTATCATTGCTTCTGCTTCCTTTTGCTCCTCATGGTTGAGTGCGCCGGAAACATAAAGTTCCAATGATCCTGATTCTATGTAATCTTTAACATTCAATTGTTCTGTAATTAATTTTTATTATATTTTTTGTCTTAATAACGTAATGGCACTTCGCAATCTGGTTTTAACTGTCCCCAGAGGCATATTTAACTCTTCCGCAACTTCCTGATGGGTATATCCTTTAAAATAGATGAGATCTACCAATTGCTTCCATTCCGGCTTCAATTTATTTACCAAATCTTTTATTCCTATTGTATCCGGTTTAATATCATCGTAAATTTTTGTTGGATTTTCATACAGCACCGTTTCGTCGCTAGTGGTTTTTTTACCGGTTTTATATCCCTTACTGCGCATTTTATCAATAGCTGCATTGCGGCATATATTCATCATCCACGTAAAAAGTCTTCCTTTTGACGATTCGTAACTCTCTGCATTATTCCAAATTTTCAAGAACGCTTCCTGTAAAATATCTTCCGCCAAATGGTCGTCGTTCACAATACGTGTGATAACACCAAATAGTGATGAAGAATACTTTTCATAAACGGTTTTCAATACAGCAGTGTTCCTTGCCTGTAAACCGGTCACGAGTAAATCTTCGTTTGCATGTATGTCTGAAGTATTATGCACCCTTATTTTAAACGAATTAACAAACTTACGCTATAAATGTTTAAGCAGTTTTAAAAATAAAAAAATATTTAATGATTATTTAATAACCTGAAAGGTTTGAGACTCTATTCCTGTCATTTTGTAGCAGGTTATAATATACATACCGGCATCTAAAAGCTTGACTGGGATGGTGGTCTCATAAAATCCCTCATTATCTTCCACTGTCTGATAAGCCAAATTTCTTCCGGCTATATCGGTTATTTGATATGCCAGCATTTTGTCGGTTCCTATTAGGGTAAGGGTCAAATTGTCATTTACAGGGTTAGGGAAAATCTGCAAAGTTGATTCTGATTGGAAATCTCGACTAAGTGCCACAATTTTTGAATAAGTTCCACCGAGGTTAATATCTAGTTGACGGAGTCTATAGTATGCATTTTCTGTAAATTCATGATCGATGAATTCGTAATCATGCGATAAAATTGTTGTGCCACTGCCGTCTACAAACCCGATAGAATCATATAAAAGTCCATCAGGGCTTTTTTCAATTTGAAAGCCCAGGGTATTTTTTTCAGAAGAAGTTGACCAAATAACTTTGGAAGTTGTTTTTTCTAGTTGCATTGCATCTATCGATGTAAAAACAACGGGTAGAATTAATGGATCACATGTTATATAAGCATTGTCCAACCTGTTCTTTTCATTACTTAATCCGCTGTATTCCGCTCTTATTCGCCATTTTTTAATATCTCCCAAATAGCTAAGCATATCAGCGGATGAGCAGGCAGCACCTCCCAGATCTGGACAACTTACGCCACTTAGTGCACCTCCAATTGTCCAACCGGTTTCATTAAGCGGAACAATGTAAGTAGTGTAGGTTAAAGCCGGATCAGGAGACGTATTATAAACAATTGATTGATCATCAGTGCGCAAAATCAACACATCTACCTGACTGCCAACAGGCAATCCTGTATTATTCTGCATGAGATCAAAAACCAGGTAACAATCATAATATGCTGTTAAATCACCTTTCCATTCAGTGCCACCAGCATACCAATAGAAAATTCCGATAGAATTGTCCTGTGCATAAGCACAACCGAGAGGATTACCCCCTGTTGACATCCAAGTTGCCCCCGGGGAGGATTCTGCAGGGCATTGTCCTACAGTATTCCAACCATCTAAATCGGTATCAAAGGTACTTGAAGGCTGCGCAACACAATTTAATCCTATTAGGATGAAGTAGGTAAAAATAATTACAATCCTGTATTTAATACCTGTTCTCATTCAGAAAAAACAACATTTTTAAAGGGTACTGATTATACTTATTGCATTACAAGATTACACCAAATGTAAGCATTAACCAAAAAAAGTGGAAATATTTTTATGGTGCAACTTAGTCTAAATAAGTATCGTCAGGTTGCTTCCGGTCCAATAGAAACAAGATCCAATCAAATTATTTCCTTTGCTTCTCTAGCGTTTGCCAGCACTTTTTTAAATGTTCAGGCTCCTTTTACACCCGGAAGTCCCGGATATTCCATTTTTAAATTGCGAAGTGTATCCACAATAGTTTTAGCAATTATATATTCCTTATACCAATTTTTATCGGAAGGAACAACCATCCAGGGAGCCTTTGGGCCACAAGCATTAAAAGCATCCTGATATGCTGTCATATATTCGCTCCATCGTTTGCTTTCTTCCAGATCATTTGGATTGTATTTCCACATTTTTCTAGGATCAGATAGTCTTTCCTTCAATCTCTCCATCTGCTCCTTTTGCGATACGTGAAGATAAAATTTGAGGATGATGGTATTATTTTCCTGTAAAAGGGATTCAAACGCATTGATGTGCTCATACCTGCGTTTTATAGTTGGTAAATCAACCCATTTATGCACTCTTTGAATTACCACATCTTCATAATGGGAGCGATTAAAAATATGAATCATTCCTTTTGGCGGTGCATTTTTATGTATTCGCCACAAAAATTCGTGACCCATTTCTTCCTCCGTAGGTTTTTTGAACCCTGTTACCCTGCAACCCATTGGGTTAGTTCCGGAAAAAACTTCCTTAATTACACCATCCTTACCACTTGCATCCATGCCTTGTAAAATAATAAGCAAACTGTGTTTCGATTGTGCAAAAAGCAAATTCTGAAGTTCCGTTAACTGTTCAATATATTCTTTGGTCTTTATCTTGGTTGTTTCCTTTTCGAATTTTTTTGTGGGAACGGTAGCGATCTCAGATAGTTTTATAATAGCCATAAATAGGTTTTTATGCAAATTTAACCCAATGGGCTTATTGTTTATAATACTATAATTTCAAAGAAGTTAATTCCTGCGCTATGAAAAACATTTTGAAATAATTATTTAGGCAATGATATATTTGTTTACACTAAATATCTAAAAGTTCATATACTTCCTTGAAAAAAGCAGAAAAAGGCTTTACATGTATTGGCGGTTTTTTGCTTGATAACTCTTCATATTTTTTAGGAATATCCAGGTAATAAACACGGGACATTACAGAAATATACATCTGATACAACCTCCATTGTTCGGGAAGGCACACTTCGACAACTGATTTTGATTTGCTTACGAAATTAGTTTCATTCATTATTACAATTACACCAATAAACGCACCTCTTCCATATATTCCTTCTAAAACCCGTTGATGTGCCCATGCTTGTATTGATCGTTCTTTGGTTGAGAGTTTAATAGGTAAATGGATTTTTGCAGTTTGGCCATCGGGCTTAAAAATAAAATCTGTGGTGAGTTCTGTTTTAATATCTCTTAGTTAGACATTGATTTTCTTGCTGGGGTTAACGCTATAAACTCTCGCAAAAATGTTTCCAATCAATATTTCAAAAAAGATAGAAGGTGATTTTTTATCAGATCCCCCTAATGAATCTTTAGCTGCACAGTATGACATTGAAATTGTGTATAAAAAGCGTTGGAGCTGATTATTAGGAAATTTATTCCATTCAAGATTTTGATACCATTGGTAAACTTCATCTGGAATATCTTCTATGAATAAATCAAGGTTTACTGGACGAGAATATTTTCCATTGTTATCATAAATAAAGTATGCTTTATTTGCAATATTTGATGTTAACTGTATTTTAGGATAGGAACGAAGAGCTATTAAAGACTCCTTGATTAAATCTATCAACGCACTTGTCACATTCTGGTTACCAAGATTTTTGGCAGAAAACAATTTGATCTTTTCGTAATAAAAGTGGATGTCGGGCATCTGGAAAAATACTACTTTTTATAGAATACTAAAAAGTAAGAGTGGTTTTTTCTTGCATGGCGCTGTTTGAGCATGACGCTGACCCCTGGTTTGCCTCTGCGTATTAATACAAAAATGTCTGCCGCATAAAATCCTAACTTCTCAAAATAATTGATAAGTTCAACATGGGTTAACCTTTGTTTATTGGCGCAAACTTCGTCTTGACATTTTACAATAAACACGCCTTTTGGTCTTAATACCCGTTTTGCTTCTTTTCCAGCTTCAAAATATAAATCCAATACAGCTTCGTGATATTTTTTTGTTGTTTTATTGCCCGTCTGGTTATTCTTATAATAGGACTCAAAGTTTTGGTGATTTGAATGCGCCGTTCCTCCCGGAGTGTGCATATATGGAGGGTCAAGAACCACACAGTCTAAAGATTCTTTTTTGTATGGCAAATCCCTGCAATCAATTCCAGTAGATAGATCACTTTTTGATAGATGATATTTCTTCTTATCTACCTTTCTCCAAAACACACCTTTGCCGTAAGTAACGCCGGCAATAGCACCGCCAGATTTTACATGTAAATCTAATATCACAGGAAACACATCTTCATTTGTGCCAATGTGTGCTGATAATATCAAATCATTTGTCGAGATACCAGATGGCGATTTCCTTTTTTTCTTCACTTGTATAACAGTTTTTGCTATTACAAGCAAATTAGGCACCTCTGATTTGATTTGAGCAGTTTGTTTCATTTCTTATTTTTTTTTGGTGGGGGTGGAGTGTTTAATAAGCCTAATAATTGTTTATTGAAATCATCTGTATCTTTAATTGACTCCTTTTTACTAAATGTTTTTGCCAGTAAGTTTTCAAAATCAGATTTAAACTCTACATCCTGTATAACCCTATATTTGCCATACTCTTTCTCTGCAAATTTTTTTGCAACTGCCGCCTTTACTTTACCTGCATTATGTAGAATATCATATTCATTAAAGTTCAGGAAAGAGTCTAATTTCTCTATCCAGTCCCTCATTTTCATTACCTTGTTTTTAGTTGCCTGTAATTCTGCATAATCCAAATACATTGTAACAATTGCATTTAACTCTTTTAATTCACCTTTACTCAAATAGTTTTTTGCAATAGCTACATCTGATTTAAGTATTTTTCCCTTTTCACCTGCCTTCCATGTTGTTAGCCCCATAAAAGGTTTTTTGTGGTTAGCTCGGTTCTTAATTAATTCTGCCGCTGTTTGATGCGTTATTGCAAATTCAAGTTTATTTTGAACAGTAGCAAAAAATGTATGAGTAATTGGCGCATCCGCATCGTAATCAATGCTGCACTGTGCGTAAATGTCAGTTATCTTTAGATAAAACCTTCTTTCTGAAGCTCTTATCTCCCGTATTCTCTCTAAGAGTTCCTCGAAATAATCCTTGCCAAATATTGCTTTTCCTTGCTTTAGGCGATCATCATCTAAAGCGAATCCTTTTATAAGGTATTCTTTCAAAATTGAAGTTGCCCACTTTCTAAACTGTGTTGCCTCATAAGAATTAGCCCTATAGCCAACCGCTATAATAACATCTAAGCTATAGAACGATACTGGTTTATCGGAATTTGCAATGTGCATTTTTTGCACATTGCTTTGTTCGTCAAGCTCTTTATCGTTAAAAATTCCCTGTATATGCTTGGTTACTACGGTTCTATGAATATTAAAAATGTCGGACATACTTTGTTGGGTTGTCCAAACCGTTTCGTCCCCAATTATTACGGTTATATTGGTATTCCCGCTATGTGTAGAGTAGAATAAAAAGTCAGAATATTCATCAATCTCTCTCATTATTTTATCAAATCGTTATAGGTTAACCTTCCGGCAATATTAGCTAAAATCAGATCAAATCTCGAAGCTGTTGTCAACTCTCTTATGTTATATCTCAAAGAAAATTCATCCACATAAACTTGAAGATGTTTAACGCTTACCCAATGGTAAATCCCATCAATCCCTCTCTTTAAATGGCTCCAAAAGTTCTCCATGCCGTTGGTGTGTGCCATTCCATTTACATACTCTTTTGCTCCATGATTAACTCTCATGTGGTTGTAGGCGAATGATAAAGCATTGTAAGCGTTATATTCATCAGTCATTACAAAGGTTCCGGGGATTACATTGTGTACGATTATAGGCAATACTGTATTTTGCTTTGTATCATCAACAACCTGTGCAATAACGTATTTGTTACGCTCCAACATTCCTAATACAGGCTTTTTATCTTTAGTGCTTCTGCCTTGTGTGCTCTTTAACTTCTTATCAGCATGTTTGTTCTTATACTCTCCACCCATGTAGGTTTCATCAATCTCTACAATATCTCCTAATGCCTCTTTAAATTTCGGATGGTCAAAAGCATAACGTAAGCGATGCAGTAAGAACCACGCACTTTTTTGGGTTACTGTAATATCCCTTGCAAGTTGGTGGCTACTGATACCTTTTTTGTGAGAACTGAATACATATAGAGCTAAGAACCATTTTTGAAGTGGAATTTTTGTGTTATCAAATACAGTAGCAGTCCTTACATTAAAATACTTTCCTGTATTCTTACATTTGTATTTGTTACCAGCGCATTTATAAACTTTACTTGTTCTATCGAACGGGCTAATAACATTTCCATTCCATCTCATTTTTTCAAGATGATCTATGCAATGTTGTTCTGTTGGAAACTGTTGGAGTAAGTCTAAAATGCTTTTAAATTGAGGTATCATTTGGCGTTTTATTGTGGTGTAAAGATATGCTCACTAATTCAATTAAACAAATTTTTTAACACATTTAGTGTAAAATTGTATATCATTGCCATTATTTATTTACCTCTTCCTGTTTTTTATTTCCGTAAATGATATATTTTCCGAATGAGGTAAATGTATATTCATTCCTTCATTTTACCTCCACATAAACTCTGTGCCACGCATTATTCATATACCCTTTAAAGTTCCATACATGTTTGACTTCTTGCGGTTGAGTGTTTGCTGAAGAATCAAATGCGCGGGTTAAAATTTCGTATTTTCCTTTTAATAATTCTAATTCCAGTTCCCAAAATACCCAGGCCCATTTATGATCACCTTCGGTTATTTTTGCAGTCATCCATGTTTCCCCTCCATCGGTAGAAATATCAACTCTCGAAATTATTCTTCCTCCTCCGCTCATTGCATATCCTTTCACGGTTATTTTTCCGACATCAAGAATTGTATTTGTTTTAGGAAAGGTAATTGCGCAATTTACTGCCAGTTCACTCAGTTGCAAACCGGTTTCCCATACAACCGTTTCCGGTTTCGCCTGCGGAGGAAATAATCGGTAAGCATGATCCTGAAAATAATTTTTTGAGGGATGATCCTGTAATGTTATATGCGTTACCCATTTTACACTTCGCGCGCCAATATATCCCGGAACAACAACACGAAGCGGAAATCCATGTGTTGGTTCTAATGGAAGATCATTCATTTCATAAGCTAAAAGTACGTCTTCTGTCAATGCTTTATCTATTGGAATGGAAGCACCAAAACCTACATTTTCCCCATGACGAAAAACATCATCTGCCCCCATAAATTCAACAAATAAACATTCATTATTTACTCCGGCAAGTTCCAAAATTTCTTTAAGGGGTGCACCGGTCCAAGTAGCATTACTTATTGCACCTTCCTGCCAGGGAACTTCACCGGGAACTTCTGCAAATTCAATTAATTGATTTCTTCTATTGCCGGCACATTGTAAGGTTGCCATTATAGTGCATCTCGAAAAATTATTTTTTAACTCCTGCATACTCAGGGAAAGCACTTTATTCACCATTCCGTTAACGGTAAGGCGAAAAGTATTTTCATCAATAACGGGCACTTCTCCATGATTGCGCACATAATATAGTGGTTGTGGTGTGATAAAATGCTCGCGCAACTCTTCCACAGGAGGTTCGGCGTTAAAAGGTTCTGTGGTATGTACTATCAGCTTAGGATCTTTATCCATTTGTTAAAAATTACAATTACAAATCTAAAATAATTTTGCAGGTAAAAAAAATCAAGTACCTTTCCCCCTTTATGGAGCTACCGGTAAAAAATAAACAATTCTACTACAGGCTTATTGCGTTATGGGCAGTTTGTGAAGGAACATTGGGTGGAATTATTCACGGATTTCAATTGCCAATTACCGGATTAATTGTTGGCAGCAGTGCAGTTATTATTATTTGTTTAATTGGTTATTACATTCGTGAAAAAGGTGCTATATTGCGTGCAACTATTCTTGTTTGTATTTTTAAATTAATGTTGAGTCCGCATAGCCCTATAGGAGCATATTATGCGGTATTATTTCAGGGGGTGCTCGGAGAACTCTTTTTCTTTAATAAAAAATATTACAAAACTTCCTGCATCGTTTTCGCCACGCTTGCACTTGCCGAATCAGGTGCGCAGGGAATTATTGTTCCTACATTAATATATGGTATGGATTTTTGGAAGGCGGTGAATAAATTTATATCCAATCTTACAAATCAGGAAAATGTTACAAACTATAGTTTATATATCGGAGCTGGATATTTATTCTTACATATATTAGTTGGCTTTACTATTGGCATTATTGCTTCCCGTATTCCCTCTTCAGTCCCGAATTGGAAAAATGAATTTTCATTAAAAGAGAACCAAGTAAATAACACCGTTTCATACGCCAAACCAAAAGAGAACAGCCGAAAAAATTCTCCTAAAAGAATAGGGAGATCAGGTTTATTTGTTATCTGGATAATATTGAGTTTAGTGTGGTTACAGGCAGTTCTGCATATTGGCAATCCAATTTTGGTTCCCGATGAAGTTTTACATATTTTGATGCGTTCTTTTTTAATTATACTTACCTGGTATTTTTTAATAGGTCCTCTGTTACTGAAATTATTAAAAAGATGGCTCGGAAAACAGAAAACAAAATTTCAGAGTAGTATAAGCGAAATTCTTTTATTAATTCCGTCAACAAATTCACTTGTAACATCGAGCTGGAATTACACAGAAAATAAAAGAGGATTAAAAAGACTTTCTGTCTTTTTTAAAATTGTGATGGTGAACGCATTACTACCCGAATGAAAAAGATACAGTTTTTTGATTTAGAAAATAGGACCTATAGTTTGAACACTTCTCTTTCAAAAAAGCAGCTAGTTTTACAATAATAATATCAATATGTTTAAGAATATATTTATTCTGTCGGGACCGACTAATTCAGGCAAAACTTCAAAACTTTTGGAATGGTGTAAAAACAGAAAGGATGTTTATGGAATTTTAACACCAAAAATAAATGGGAAACGAATTTTTCAGAATGTTAATACCGGGGAGCAGTTTGAAATGGAGGCGTGTGAAAATGAGGAAAAAATCTTGTCGGTAGGCAAATATGTTTTCAGCACCAAAAGTTTCGAGCAGGCAACATTTATCCTTAAAGAAGCTTCGAATAAAAAAAACGGTTGGTTAATTGTGGATGAAGTGGGCCCAATGGAATTAAAAGGGGAGGGATTTAGCACCCAGCTCAAGCAAGTGCTGTTAAAAAAAGCAGATACACTTAAGGTAATTATCGTAGTAAGAGAAACATTAGTGGAGGAAGTGGTTAATCATTTTTGTATCCAGAATCAGTGGAGAATATTTAGTGTTCCTGACGATGAGATGTAAACAAATATGAGACCTAAAAAGTTCCCGCTTTTAAAAATAAATTGTATTTATTTGATAATCAATTACTTATGATTAAACCTATGGTTTTAAAGTATTCCTTTAAAAGCAAACAAAAACGCAAACAAAATCAGGAATTCCCTATTTTTACCACCCTTTTACAAAACGTTATATTAATCAGTTATGGCAAAAAAAGAAGAGAAAAAACGGTATAAGTTCAAAGAAATGAAGGTTTATGGGTCGCTGGAGAATTTTTTCGGCAACCAGAAGAACTACAGGATTGTTTTTGATGAAACGGAAGTTTGTTACGTAAATGCGGAATTGCAATTGTTCAACCTCTTGTTCGACGAGGAGGAGTGGAAGGCAAAAGTTGTGATAAAAGCAACAGAGTATTACGAGAACAAAGAGATGTGCAAGCTTGAAAAAGATATTGTAGTAACTACAGACCAAAATATTATTTTCGTGCGAGAAGGTTGGGGAACTGCAACTCCGGGTTGGTGGAAAAAAGGAACCTATAAATGGGAAATTTGGCTGGATGATGTTTTAGTTGGGACAAATTATTTTTATATCGCCAATAATGGATTGGTTTCTGCCGGAAATAATCCATATTTCGATATTAATGCCATAAAATTATTTAATGCCCCAAAAGCAAGTGTTGCTAGAGAGAATCGAAAATATTTAACTACATTTAATAAAGATACTGCCCAATATATTTCCATAGAACTAGATCTTACGAATAAAATATCGCATGAAAAATATTTTCCTTTAGAATTTAATTTTTATTTCTATAATGATGTACATCAATTAAAGGGCGCATCTTATTGGTTTGAACACGTTAACGACTCTAGAAAAAGCATCGTAATGGATATTGGTTATGGAAGTGATGCTGCAGGATTTTGGTACCCCGATAAATATTCCTGTGAAGTAGTTTTTATGGATAATATTATTGCAGTTGTTCCTTTTGAAGTTGGTACAGCTGATACAGAACTTACCGGCGACCCTGTTTGGTTAACAGGTGTGGAAGGAGCAACCGCTACATTAAAAGCTGTCCCCATGGTTACCGATGCAGAAACTTTTGAAATTGCGAAAAAAGAATTGGATGATCTTATCGGGTTAGAAACGGTTAAAAAAGAAATCAACGAATTAACCACCTATTTAAAATTCTTAAAAATACGTCAGGATAAAGGTTTTGAAGAAAAAAATAAGATGAACCTCAACATGGTATTTACCGGAAATCCGGGTACCGGAAAAACAACGGTTGCGCGTATGCTCGGCAAAATTTATAAAGCCATGGGTTTACTTAAACGCGCAGATGTAACGGAAGTTGGGCGAGTAGATCTTGTTGCGGAATATATTGGTCAAACTGCACCAAAAACAAAGGCCGCAATTGATCGTGCCCGCGGTGGAATTTTATTTATTGATGAAGCCTATGCATTAAGCGACAGAGGTGATGACGGCAAAGATTTCGGAAAAGAAGTAATTGAAGTATTAATAAAAGAAATGAGTGATGGTGCCGGAGACACTGCAATTATTTATGCGGGATATCCAAAAGAAATGCGCGATTTTTTAAATTCAAATCCGGGTTTAAGTTCTCGTGTATCGCAGGTAATTAATTTCCCGGATTATAATCCGGATGAATTAATGTCTATTTCGCAATACGATTCCAAAAAACGCGGAGTTACTATCAGTGAAGAAGCAAGGAATTTAATTTATATGAAAGTAGTAGAAGCATATCGCAACCGCGACAATAAATTTGGTAATGCGCGATATGTAAACTCCATTATAGAAGAAGCAAAACAAAATATGGCGCTTCGTTTAATGAAACAGGAAAAACCTGAAGAACTTACCAATGAAGATCTTAGCACTATCATTTTACAAGATGTAGAAGTTATTTTCGGTTTTGGAACTTCCAAAAAAGTAGAACTTCCCATTGATGAAGTATTATTACAGGATGCTATGAACGAGTTGAAAGAACTGACCGGAATGGCAAAGGTAAAAAATGAAATTGAGGAGACAGTAAAACTTGTTCGATATTATAAAGAAATAGGTCGCGATGTAAAAAAATCATTTTCATTACATACGGTATTCACCGGAAATCCGGGAACTGGAAAAACAACTGTTGCAAGAATTTTAGTAAAAATATTTAAAGCACTTGGAATATTGGAACGCGGTCATTTGGTGGAAACCGATCGCGAAGGAATGGTTGCCGGTTATGTTGGACAAACTGCAATTAAAGCAGATGGTATGATAGAGGCTGCAATGGGTGGCGGATTATTTATCGACGAGGCTTATTCATTAAGTCAGGGTGGTGAAAACGATTTCGGCCGGGAGGCAATTGAAACCCTCTTAAAACGCATGGAAGATCACCGCGGAGAATTTATTGTTATTGTTGCGGGATATACGGATAACATGGCAATATTCCTGGAATCTAATCCGGGATTAAAATCACGGTTTGATAAATTTATTCATTTTGAAGATTATACCGAAGAAGAATTATTTGTAATTGGTGAAAATATGCTCAAAAAGGAATATTTATTCTTAACAGAAGAAGCTGCATTGCATTTAAAAGGATATATCATTCAATTAACTGCAAACCGGAATAAATTTTTCGGCAATGCAAGAACAATGCGCAAAATTGTGGCGGATATTGTTCACCATCAAAATTTACGCATGGCCGGCATACTTGCATCACAACGAACTCCCGAAATGATAAAATCCATCACTTTGGATGATGTGAAAAATTTCAGCCTCGATATTGAAGGCAAAACCACACTCAGAGAACAAATAGGATTTAAGTTTAACAGTGGAAATGCAAACAAAGGGGAGGCTAACGAACAAAACAGATAATCTCTAAAATTCTAATATCAGAGCCGCGGATTTCCGTTTTATGACGGTAGCGCGGTTCTTTGTATTTAGTGCCCCTGCTCATCAATATACGTTATAGATTTCAACTTCATTTTCTATTTCTCAGTAAGTGTACAAAAAGATTCCAGATACAAAATATACACCGGCCTTATATATTATTTTAAACCTTAACTCCGCTCCCTTTTTTACGTAATATCTAAATTTAATTTTTCGAGTAATAATTGAACGGGTTTTGTTATCTCGGCCAGTTGCCATTTGCCATTGATTTTTACTTTTTTAATCCGGTGGGTAAACTTTAGAAAGTCGGTAACAGAATATTTTTTAATGAGCTTATGCTTTATTAATTGCTGGTAGATGAGATAATAGCATTGCAATGCAATATGATTTACAAACATCCATCCTTCCATAGCTGCATCATTTTGCATATAGGTTCGGTCAGCATAAAGAATATTTTTCATGGCATCAAACATGGTTTCTACATTTGTTCTGGCTTTGTATTGCACATAAGTATCTTCAGCAGATTTTTCGCTGTTGTTGCCTATTAATGCCAATGTGCCAAAGTGGGATTGCTTTTCATAAAAGCTTTCCATGTTGTAGTTTTCTTTTTCCCCTTCTACGCGTTTGAGATAGTCTTTTTCTTCCCCTATCCTTAATTCCTGATTCAAATAAAGGGTGACGTTATTTTTTGTCTTGTACCATATAATTTTTTCATTGAATGTAAAATATCCCTGCCAGCTTTTTTTATCCATCTCCCCCGATACCGGATAAGGAATCAGCTTCGAGCCTCTTTGCAGTGGTATGATATAATTTAATTGGGCTTCATCTAAAATCTCTATATTCTTTTTAGAATAAAATCCTTTATCGGCTATTAGTGTTACATTTTTTAAGCCGCACTCCTGCGTGGTTAGGGTAAATGCTTTTACATCCCTGATATTGCCCGGTAATAGCCGGTAATATACCGGCTCGTGCTGCTGGGACGAAAACAAGTACATTAAATTTACCTGTGGCTCAAAGGACATAACATTGTTGTAACCGCTCTGGGCTGCTTCTATTTGCCGGGAATGAGTAATAACGTGGGTCATATCCAATAATACTTTTTCCCCTTCCCGGACAAAGTGTTTTTGATACGCCATTATCTTTTCCCGGTTAGTCCCCACGCTCCTTAACAACTGGCTGATACTTTTATCAGAAACCTTTGTCTCTTTCCATACTTCGCTTAAAAAAGAGTGCATGAAATAAAAGGGGACATTCTTAATGGGGGATTGTTCGGTTAACCGAAAAAATGAAAATAAAAATAAAGGTTTTGCATCTTCTCCAAACACTTTTTCCAAGGTAGCTATTTGTTTGGAGGCCAGCTGCACAACAAGTTGTTGCGAACCATACTCTTTGACACTGAGATGATCAATCATTACCGGCCGCTCTGCCTTTTGTCTGAGTTTATCCTTGGAGGAAGCTATAAACCCATCTTCCCGGGTGATTTTACCCAAAAGTTTCCCGGTGATCTTTTTTGCCCGTTTGAGTACAGGATCATACTTGCTGCTGACCGCATACAGATAGTAGGTTTTATTTATCAGCCGAAGCTCCGTGCCGGGTTGGCGATGCTTAGTGGCCCATTCGGGATGGACAGGCGGCTTGTCTTTTTGAGTGAGAGTTTGCTTTCCCATATATACGTATTTACGTAATACAAAGAAACAATAAAAAAACAGCAAACCAAAGCTGGCACTGTATTTTTATCAACATATTACGGGTTAGTTAGCGGAGTTACGGGTTAAATTCTAAATTTGTGTTATGAAACAAAATTTAATTTTCGCATTTATTACGGTAGTATTGGTTTTTGTGGTAGGTTGTAAGGATAACCCGGTTACAATTACACAGGAAACCAAGGCGCAAGAATTTGCACTTGCCATACATGGAGGTGCCGGTGCAATGCCCAAGGGTAGTTATACTGCAGAACAAGAAGCAGCTTTTAATGCAAAATTAAAAGAAGCGGCACAAACAGGATATGATATGCTTGCCAGAGGCGATAGCGCAATGGATGTTGTGGAAGCTGTAATTTGTATTCTGGAAGATTCCCCACTCTTTAATGCAGGTCAGGGGTCTGTATTTACAAATAATGGTAAAATTAAAATGGATGCCTGTGTAATGAATGGCCGAAATCTGGATGCAGGTTCTGTAAATAATGTACAACATATTAAAAATCCCATCAAGGCTGCGCGAATGATAATGGATTCATCAAAGTACATCATGTTCAGCAGCGGAGGAGCAGAACAATTTGCTGAAATTAATGGTCTCGAATTGGTAGATGAATCTTACTTCTATACCCAACATCAATATACAAGATGGAAAGGCATGAAAGACAGCACGGAAACAAAATATGTAAAATATGTTGATTCGGTAATGGCTTTACAGAAAACACCGGTAGTATTAAATAATATTGAAGAAAAATACGGAACCGTAGGTTGTGTGGTGAAAGATAAGTATGGAAATCTTGCCGCCGGCACTTCTACAGGCGGATTGATGAATAAAAAATATGATCGCATCGGCGACTCACCTGTTGTGGGAGCAGGCACTTATGCTGATAACAAAACCTGTGCAATAAGCTGCACCGGCACCGGCGAAGATTTTATTAAAACTGTAGCAGCAAAAACGGTTGCCGATATGATGGAATTTAAGGGATTGACATTAGCGGAGGCAACTCAAGAAATGATACATGTGCGTTTTAAAGAAATTACCGGTGATGGCGGCATGATCGCAATTGATAAAAATGGCAATATTTCTTTTCAGTATAATACCGATAGTATGTTCAGAGCGAAAGTGGATGCATCGGGTAAAATAGAAACAGCTATTTATAATGAATAAATATCTGTTTTTCTTTATATTGATTTACTGCTTCATTTCCTGTAAGTCAAAACAGGAGGAAACACCATCCGTTTTTTCAACAATTAATACTTTCATAATTAGTAATGATATTGAAATTCGCAATAAGGAAGTTTGTTTTGATTCACTTGGCAATTGTATCAGAGAGATCTATTTTGGAAGTCGGGAGGGAGATACTATAAGCAGTACGGAACATAAATATACAGGAACATTGCTTTTGGAAAGTATTGAAAAAAACAGCAAAGGTAAAATTGTTGAAACACGCATATATAATTATGAAAACACCTATCTGAAACAAAATACCATAATAAAAGAAATGGATACCATACTTCGGAAAAATTATTTCTATTATTCAAACGGTAAAATAAAAAGGGAGGTAACTGAATTTCTTCAGGATAAGATTACACCAATCATCAGAATCAATAATTTCGATGAACATGGGAATATCGAAAAAATATATGATCAAATATATGAAGATAGTACTAAACTTGTGCTCGGAAGATATGAGTTGACATCATATAACTATACCTACGATTCCACCAATAATAGGATAATTAAAACTGTTGCAACAAAATTATTTGGATATTATGAAATTGCGGACACCCTTTTTATTGCGAAATTTGATTACGATTCTTCAGGTAATTTATCAATACAACACAATATAAAAAAAACATCAAAAGAATCCCCCGACAGTATACACTATAATTATTCGGAAAACGGTGATTTAATAAACAGAATATCCTATTTCACATCGAATAGTTGGGCAGACACTGTTTTTTATAAATTTGATAATCTTGGTCGAAAAATCGGGGAGCGAAATTCTACTTCCGGAATTGAATACAGATACGTGTTTAGTGATTACTAAAACCGAATAAAAAAACCTCTCAGGCTGCCTGCCAAAGAGGTTATAGTTCAAGTATGAAAAGAAAAGAGATACTAAACTGCAAAACTTTCTCCACATCCGCAAGTTCTACCTGCGTTTGGGTTGATAAATTGAAAGCCTTTACCGTTTAGTCCGTCGGAATAATCTAAAGTTGTATCACATAAATATAGGAAACTTTTGAGGTCAGTAACTAATTTTTCGCCTCTGTCCTCAAAAAGTTGATCACCCGGTTTTTCTTCGTTATCAAAATCCATTTTATAACTTAACCCGCTGCAACCACCTCCTACCACACTTATGCGGATAAAATAGTCGAGCCCTAAACCCGCCTGAGATTTAAGGTCTTCCACTTTCTCTTTTGCTATTTCGCTGATGAAAATCATGTTAGTAATTAGTTATTAGATAAATAAACTACTGTTTTAATGAACAATTTTATCTTCTAAAACCAATGCTTCAAGGCCATTTTTTTGACGATAATCCTGAATTGCTGCTTTGATGGCATCTTCTGCTAATACTGAGCAGTGGATTTTTACGGGTGGTAAAGCCAGTTCCTCCACGATGTCCATATTGTCTATGGTCAAAGCCTCGTCAATTGTTTTTCCTTTTAGCCATTCTGTTGCTAAAGAGGAAGAAGCAATTGCACTACCGCAACCAAAGGTTTTAAATTTAGCGTCAATAATCTTTTGTGTTTCCGGATCCACTTCGATCTGCAAACGCATAACATCACCACACTCAGGAGCTCCAACTAATCCGGTGCCCACTTCTTTTTTCTTATTGTCGAGCGTTCCTACATTTTGAGGATTCTCGTAATGATCCAGTACTTTTTTTGAATATGCCATATTCGTTTTTTTTGTTGAGTGGTGGGAGGTGATGGAATCACGTCTTGATACTCTGATTTATATTATTACTTTATAGATACAATTAAACTTCGTTTTTCGTGAATCTTGAGTTTGCTTTTACTCGGGATGAAACTCATTACTCAATAAACAAAATTTTCGCACAAAAATTCATTCCAACCTTACGCATTTGCTAGTTTGCTAATTAATTAATGCGCTGCCCATTCTATCTTGCTCAGGTCAATTCCTTCTTTGAACATTTCCCATAAAGGGCTCATTTCTCTTAATTTAAGCACTGCTATTCGAACATGCTCTATGGTGTAATCAATTTGTTCGTCGGTTGTAAATCTGCCGAGTGAAAAACGGATGCTGGAATGTGCCAGATCATCACCCAAACCAAGCGCTTTTAACACATAACTCGGTTCCAGAGATGCACTTGTGCAAGCTGATCCGCTGCTCACCGCAATATTTTGGTTAAAGGCCATCATCAAACCTTCTCCTTCCACATATTTGAAGGAAATATTGGTAATATGTGGCAAACGGCTTTCGCGGTTACCATTCACATACGATTCCTCAATTTTCATGAGTTCTGTTTCCAGACGATCGCGCATTTTACTTAGTCTCGCAGCATCTGCATCCATTTCTAACATCGCAATCTCCGCTGCTTTTCCGAATCCAACAATACCCGGTACATTTAAAGTACCGCTGCGCATTCCGCGTTCGTGACCTCCTCCGTCCATTTGAGCAGTAACTTTTACCCTGGGGTTCTTTCTGCGAACGTACAGGGCTCCAACACCTTTCGGACCGTACATTTTATGTGCGGTAAAGGCCATAAGGTCGATTCCGTCGCGTTCCACATCTATAGAAATTTTACCTGCTGCCTGTGTGGCATCGGTAAATAACAAAGCGCCTTTTTTATGCGCAATTTCCGCAATTTTTTTAATGGGGTGGATGGTGCCTATCTCATTATTTGCATACATTACAGATACCAAAATGGTTTTATCGGTAATTACACTTTCCAGCTCGTTCAGGTCGATATTTCCTTCGCTGTCTGTTTTGAGGTAGGTAATTTCGGCACCCAGTTTTTCAAGATGTTTGCAGGTATCCAATACAGCTTTGTGTTCAGTGGTAACTGTAATTATATGGTTACCCTTCCTGGAATACATGTCAAAAACCCCCTTAATGGCGAGATTATCGGCTTCAGTAGCACCGGAAGTTAGGATAATTTCCTTTTCGGAAGCATTAATAAGTTTAGCAATTTGTTCCCGGGCCTTGTCTACCGCTCCTTCCGCTTCCCATCCAAAAGGGTGATTGCGACTCGCTGCATTGCCAAAGTGTTCGTAAAAGTATGGTACCATGGTATCAACAACACGAGGGTCGGCAGGCGTAGTAGCGCTATTATCAAGATATATCGGTAATTTAAGCATATTTGTTATTTAGACTAATTCTAAAACACAAAGCTATATCAAAAGTTCGGGTTTTGGTAAATTTTTTAGCGGGAAATGCATATTGAATGCATGGTACCTCCTACTTTTGAGATATGAAAAAGATAGAACACATAGGAATTGCGGTAAAAGATCTCAATGCTGCAAATATTTTATTCGCTAAATTATTTGGCAAACAACACTACAAAGTAGAAGGAGTGGAAAGAGAAGGCGTTCAAACTTCTTTTTTTATGATGGGAGAAACAAAGGTTGAATTATTGCAGGCAACAAATGATGAATCTGCAATTGAAAAATTTATTGAAAAACGCGGAGAAGGAATTCACCACATTGCATTTGCGGTTGATGATATTTATGCGGAAATGAAACGTTTGGAAGCGGAAGGATTTATTTTATTGAATAAAGAACCCTTACCAGGAGCTGATAATAAATTGATTTGTTTTTTACATCCGAAAAGTACAGGTGGTATTTTGGTGGAATTGTGTATGGAGAAGGGGTGAGTGGGAGGGTGAGTTGGCAAAGGCAGTAGGCAGTTTGTAACATTGGAGTTTAATTATTCCAAGGAAAAATATATTGAGCATTTTAATATTATAAAATTACGGAGTTATTTAATCATATTCCCCCTGCGCTTCCAATATTTCGCTCACATTCTCCATAATTTGATGAGCAGTAATTACCTTATTTGGAGAAAAACACCAATTAATACTTATGCACCTCCAACCATTTTAGTTGTAGTATCAGCAACAGCATATAATATTGGTGAGTCAGCCAAGTGATCATAATTATTTAAATGGTAAGTATCTGACCACTGATCATTTTTTTCTGTTTTTAAGGGGGTTGCGCCATAAAATGCTTCCGGCTTTTTAATAATGAGTTCATAATCATTTTCTTTCATTCCTTCCACGTATCCAATAAATCCAAAGGTATTTATCATGAAATTACTGACAGCAATATTTGTTCCCGCCGGTTCAAATATTGCATTCTCCATGGTCATATCGCAGGAATCATCCATCCAATATTCAATTTTTTCCTATGGTTACTTTTACACGATCATTTTCTACTTTCGTAAGGTCGATAGTAGCAATATAATTTGTGTTATTATGTTGGGGTTCTTCAGGAAAACCGGAAGTGGTAATACCAAGCAGCAACAAACCAAAAAT
>CAZXBG010000007.1:46152-48699 GCA_964638865.1 uncultured Chitinophagales bacterium
GGGGTTCTTCAGGAAAACCGGAAGTGGTAATACCAAGCAGCAACAAACCAAAAATATTCTTCATAATTCCCATTTTAGATATATTGCAAAATAAGGAGGAATATAAATTAACAGATGTTAACGTTAAGACAGATTAACAGGTAAAAGTAAAATCTAACACGATAAAAGAATTCCTGAACTAAGTTTATGGAGGATAAACCAGAATATGTTTATTTATATACAATAGGGAATTGAACCTCAATGCCACCAAAACCTTTGTAATATCTCGCTAAACCCGGGATCATAGAACCTTCGAAATCGAATAAGAGACCTGAATCAGCATGTGTTTTTAATATATGATCAATAAGAAAGGTCATAGCCTGTTTTTCTTTACCGGTATCAGTTGAAACAGCCGATAAAAAAATAAGATGCCCATTACTTTTAATAAAAAATGCGAGAGAAAGGAGCTCTTCATTTTCACCTGATACACCGCTTACAAATCCTTTATTGATACTGATAAGCATTTCCATTAATTTTTGCAATCGGTTCTGATCAGTATCACTTTGTGTACCCCTTAATTCTTTGCCCAAATATTTTTTTCTGTAAGTGATCAAATCGGCAGGCATGATATCCTGTATAATTTTCAATTTATAACTGGCCGCCTTTTTTAAATTCCGTTTTGTATTTGTGGTGTACGCCTGAATTAATTGTGGATAGGGTTTATCCAATACAATATGATGTGTGATCTTGCGTTTTACCTTTAAAAAAGATTCCAATGCAGGGTTTTGCACATTGAGATGCAAATTAATTTTACGAAAATGGGAAGGTATCGCATTGATAAAATAATGTAATTGGTTTTGTTGTTCCTGGTTTGTAAAAAACAATCCCAATTGCTGTACGAAAAAAGGTTGGTAGATCTGTTTGAATATCACTCTGTTTTTAAATGGAATCGGGAAAACGGCATCGTAATCGTCAAGTACTAGTGCATCCCAATTCTCTTCTGCTGCGATATTTAAGTAACGGGAATATGCATATGGCAATGCATTTATGGCATTTTCTATACAGCGATCCCATTTGATTTGATCAATTTCTTTATGTCGTAAATATTGGATCAATGCAGTTGTTTTGGCAAATATATGGTCTTTCAAAGCATCTGCAATTCACTACAATGTCAATTTCATCGAATAACGGTGTTAATTTTGCAGTAAGATGCTTCATATCATAGAAAACAATAAAAAGGAAAGGGCGATTTTGATAGGGCTTGTTACCCAAAATCAAACCCTAGAACAGCTGAACGAATATTTTGATGAATTAGAATTTCTTGCCGAAACAGCGGGAGCCGTTACCATAGAAAAATTTTATCAGAAATTGCCGCATCCCGACATGAAGACCTATGTTGGCAAGGGAAAACTTCAGGAAATAGTGGATTTTGTAATTGCAAACGAAATTGATCTTGTGATTTTAGATGATGAAATTTCCCCTTCGCAGTTGCGCAATATAGAAGCGGAGGTAAAAATAAAAGTAGTGGATCGAAGCATGCTCATTCTCGATATTTTTGCAACGCGTGCCCAAACGGTTCAGGCAAAAACGCAGGTTGAACTTGCACAAACACAATATATGTTACCGCGATTAAAAGGATTGTGGTCGCATTTGGACCGAATAAAAGGTGGTATCGGAATGCGAGGGTCGGGAGAAAAAGAAATAGAAACGGACAGACGTGTTGCGCAACAAAAGATAGCGCTCTTAAAGGAGAAACTTTTAAAGATAGGTTTACAAAATGAAACGCAACGCAAAAACCGCGGCGATTTAATTCGGGTTGCCTTGGTTGGATATACGAATGTTGGGAAATCTACCCTCATGAATTTATTGAGTAAAAGCGATGTATTTGCTGAAAATAAATTATTTGCAACACTGGATACCACTGTGCGAAAAATTGTGCTTGACAGAACTCCATTTTTGTTAAGCGACACTGTTGGATTTATCAGAAAACTTCCCCATAATTTAATAGAAAGTTTTAAATCAACACTGGATGAAGTGCGAGAAAGTGATATTTTATTGCATGTTGTGGATATTTCTCATCCCGCTTTTGAGGATCAGATAAATGTGGTAAATGAAACATTAAAAGAATTAAACGCATCCGAAAAACCAAGTATTCTGATCTTTAACAAAATGGATCTCTACGAAAAAAATAATTTCGATAAGTATCTGCAGAGTGATATCAAACTGGATATTCTCAACGATCTCAAAAAATCATGGATGAGCAAATCAAATTATCACTGTGTTTTTGTTTCTGCTACAGAAAAAAATAATATCGGGGAGTTGAGGGTGTTGCTTATTGATCTTGTAAAGGAACAGTATCAGATCAGATATCCTTATAAGACGGAATTTTTTTAGGTGTGTGGATGAATGGAAAAAACTATTTTAGTTAATTCCTTCGGCATTCTACCTGTTTTTTTTTGCGGAAAAAAAATGGTTCTCACAAAGCTACAAAGGTTATAAAACCAGGATTTTAACATAGGATCTTTGTGGAAAAAAGTGTCACGCAAAGGCGCAAAGGCGCAAAGAAAA
>CAZXBG010000008.1:0-43477 GCA_964638865.1 uncultured Chitinophagales bacterium
TATTATACTAAATGAGGTTAAAATTTATCCCAATCCCGCAGAAAATGTTTTGCATATTGAATATACAAGTGCTGAAGAAATTACAGTTCAGGTATTAAATTCTACAGGGCAAATAATTTATACAACAGCATTATTTTCTATAAACACGGAGATCAATTTATTGCAATATAGCAGCGGGGTTTATTTATTGAAATTTATTTCTGCCGATGGCGAGGCTGGTATCAGTTTCATTAAGGATTAATGATTTTATTATCATCAAAGTTATTGATTTTCCACAACCATCTTTTTTATCCGATCACTTAATTTTTCAGAAGTTAATTTATCTCTCAAACTATCTACAACGATAGGGAATGCGAAGGGAGAAAATTTTTCGGTATATCTGATCATAATTTCGCTTTTTTGAATACGAAGCAATGCAGTGCGCAAACGTGCATTTTCCATTTGTCCATATAATATTTCATCATAAGCCTGTTTTAGCAGCAAATTATCCGGTTCATATTCGCGGAGAACGTCAAAAATTAATTGTGCGGAGGATTGCAAATGTCTGCTTCGTTTTAATTCGCCCGGATAACCCTGAAAAACCATTCCGGAAATAATGGAAATATCCCGAAATTTTCGCCGAGCCATTTCTGTGGCATTCACCGAATTAAAAAGATCGGATTCCATTTCTTTCAGATCGAATAAGAAACGAATTGTATTTACATCAATAGGAATTTTTTCGTTACACAATAATTCAAATCCATAATCATTCATTGCAACCGAAATACTCATCGGTTTTATTTTACCCAAACGAAATGCGGTGAGGCCGGCCATTACTTCGTGCACAACCCGTCCCTCAAAAGGAAAAATAAAAATATGTGTCCCCTCTATACTTTCTGTAATTTCGATTAATAATTGTTTAGTATCCGGAATGAGTGATCTGTATTTTTGAAGGGATAACAAAGGTTCCAATAATTGAAATTCGATATTATGCATTTCATTTACTGCAGATTTGCCTAATTGTAAACGCATTAATTCTGCCATATATCCCGAAAGTGGCATTCGGCCTCCCATGTAAGAGGCAGTAGCTGCTTTTTGCTCTTTTACTTTGCGAACAAAAGCGGTCATATCTTTCAACATCAGAAACTCGACACACATTCCTGCGAACCAAAAAACGTCTCCGGGTTTTAGAGAGGCGATAAAATATTCCTCAATTGTTCCCAATGTTCCACCTTTCAAATATGCTACACGCACCACAGGATCACTTACAATTGTTCCTATTTGCAACCGATGTTTAAGTGCTGCATTTTTATTTACGATGCGATATAAATTATCCACTTTCGCAACTTTAATAAATTCATCGTATGCTTGTAAAGTATTTCCTCCTTGGGTAATACTTTTTAATAACCAGTTCCACTCGTCATGATTCATTAAATGATATGCGTGTGTTGTTTTCACCTCCTGATATAATTCCTCTGCATTAAATCCGCCACCTATGGAAAGGGAAACCATATATTGCAAGAGCACGTCAAAACACATAATAGCAGGTTCTCTTTTTTCTACAACATTTTCATTTATAGCTTGTTTTATGGCAGATATTTCCACTAATTCCAATGCATTTGTTGGAATAAAAAATATTTTAGAAACGGCACCGGGCTGATGTCCGCTTCTGCCTGCTCGTTGGGTGAATCGTGCAACTCCTTTTGGAGACCCAATTTGAATAACCGTATCCACAGGACGAAAGTCAACACCGAGATCAAGACTTGAGGTGCATACTACAGCTTTCAAATTTCCGGAGTGCAAATTTTCTTCCACCCATTCGCGCACCTCCGTTGATAAACTTCCATGGTGCATAGCAATTAAGCCGGCTAATTCCTCGTCAAAATTTAAAATATGGTGATACCAGATCTCCGCCATTGCCCTTGTATTTGTAAAAACTAAAGTAGTACTTGCATTATTAATAATTTCAACAATCTGAGGCAATAATTTTAATCCGATATGTCCTGCCCAGGGCAATACATCAATAGTATCGGGAATAACGGTCGTGATATCAATTTCTTTTTTATTTTCTGACCGGATAATAATGGAATTTTCATCCATATCATTTTTTCCCAGCAACACTTCCATTGCTTCCACCAAATTTCCGATGGTTGCACTAATTGCCCAAACACGAAGTGAACGGTTTTTTTCTGCAACAATTCCCTTTAATCTTGAAAGCGCAAGCTCCACCTGCACTCCCCTTTTACTGCCGAGCAATTCGTGCCACTCATCAACTACCACACATTCGAGATCAAAAAAAAGTTCGCCGTAATTATTACCGCATAATAATACATGTAAACTCTCCGGAGTAATAATTAAAACTTCCGGCATTTGTTTTTTTTGCGCTTGTTTTGTTTTTGAAGAAACATCTCCGGTTCGCAATTCTACACGCCAATTTAATTCCATCAGGTCGCAGGCATTCTGCAATGCATTTCTGATGTCTTTTGCAAGTGCGCGCAAGGGGGAAATCCATAAAACTTTGAGTGAAGAATTTACTTTTTTATCCTGAATGGAAGTAGTATTTTGTTTTTCTAATGCCTCTGCAAGAATCGGAATAAACATTGCGTAGGTTTTACCGCTTCCGGTTGGAGCATTTAATAACCCGTTGTAACCCTCGTGGTAAGCCTGTGTTATATGTTTTTGAAAATCGTATTCCTGCCATTTTTTAACAGCATACCATTTTTCTACAATTTCAAAATAATCTGACACCCGAAATACGCATTTAATTATTGAAAGGTAAGAAAAAAATCAGAAACGAATATGGAGTTGTTCACCAAGTGCCTTAAATTTTAAAAGCCACTTTTTATATTCTGTTTCGCCGAGCGATTTTATAAACTTATCATTGCCTATAAAATCTTTCCCAATCCTAAAAAACTTATTTTGTATCTTCCACAACCGGAATTTAAGTTTGAGTTCATTCATCTGAATTAATATCTTACTTAACATCTCCAAATACGAAATATCGTGCACTTTTAAACTGAGTAAATTCACCAGTTCATACAATTTATTGGAAACGGCAAAGGAAATATTTTCCGTATCAAGGTCTACTTTCCAGCGTATTGCCTCATCTACCATTTGCTCCAGTTTAAATATATTGGGTCTTTTCGCTTTAAAAATATTTTTCAATTCAGCATTAATAAAAGCGCGTGTATTTACTTTTAATAAATCCGGTATATGCTTTTTTTGCTGTTGTAACATATTTACAAGCGTGTAGGTGCTCTCATATATTTTTTTGTAACTTTCTTCTGCAGCATCAATATCCTTTTGCAATAAATTATTTACAATTCTTTCCTGTTCATCTTTAAAAAGATCGCTAAAGGAAAAGGACTGATAACCAAAACTTTCTTTTATTAAGGTTATTACAGCGCTGAGGTCACTTTTTCGGAATGCATCCCTTATCTTTAAAAACAATTCCTCAAATTTTTCCGCATCCATATTCTCCGCATATCCTCCGATAATATTGTGTTCTCCGAGATACAAGGCAGCGAATAAAAAGTTTTCCCGTGCAAAGGTAAATTTAGAGGTGAGGTTAATTTTACCTACCGAAACAATATGATTTCCTGCTCCCATTTTTTCGAAAAACTCGCTGTTCATTTTGTAATTGAACATTTCAGTATTCTCGGGAATATCTTCAAACAAACTTTCAATAGCATGGTGCATACCCACCTTTGTAAGCGTAAGTCTGCCCGGCCTAATTTCCTGCTCATACAATTCACCCGCATTTTTATATTTCTCGAGATTTGTTGGAGCTAAGGAAAGCAACTGCAAAAAATCTACATACAATATGCTGGAAGTTTCATGTTCTGCAATCTGAATTACGCGGTCGGCATATTGCAATATTTGTTTAGTTTCAATTCTGCTTATCTCATCAAAAAACCATCCGCAACTTGTGAACATCAACATTGCATGTCGCTGCATTTCGAGCAGGCGTACCAATTTTACTTTTTGTTCTTCCGTGATTTTTATCGCACAATATTTTGCAAAAAATGGTTCTATAACATTTTCATTTCTATTGAGAACAAGTTCAATATATTTATTGCGCAGTTGCCAAGGTGATGTAGTAAATTCAGAAACTTCTTTTTCAAAAATAATATCCACCTGATCTTTTAACCAATTAAGCGCATTTCGCAAAGGTGCTCTCCATTTTTGATGATATTCGGGATGCCCGCCATCGTTACAACCACAGTTACTTTTCCAGCGTTCTACACCGTGAACGCAGCTCCAACTGCTGTTTTCCACTATCTGAATTTCCTGTTGTGCGGGAAAAAGATCTAAAAATTCACCATAATTTGTAATCACAACATCTTCTGTTTGCTGAAGATTATTAATACAGGCAGCCAATGCCATATCTCCCCTATAATGATGATGTCCATAAGATTCACCATCGGTTGCAATATGCATTAAATGTGGCTCCGATTTATTGAGATCAATTGCATTTAATAAGGAATCAGAAAATAATTTACCGGAATTCAACAAACCATTAAATGCAACTTCCCTCGAAATTTTTCCGTTATAAAAAAATAAATTAATGCTTCTTCCGGAAGGTAATTTATATAAATATGGAACTCCGGTATCAAAGGTATCGGTATTCGTAATTTCATTCCAAACCAGTTCGTTATTATTTCTGAATGCCTTTGCCTGGCGCGGAGCAAGAATGGTAAAATGTATATTATTTTGTGCTAATAATTCCAGTGTTTCGGTGTCTACTGCAGTTTCGGCCAACCACATTCCTTCAGGTGCGCGTTGAAATCTTTTTGTAAAATCGCTGATTCCCCATAAAATTTGTGTTTCCTTATCGCGTGAGCAAGCAAGTGGCATTATAATATGATTGTAAACCTGTGCAATTGCATTTCCGTGTCCATTGTGCTTCTGCCGACTCCGCACATCGGCAATAATGATGTTGTGATATGCGTCAGGGTCCTGTTTTTCGAGCCATGATAATAATGTAGGACCAAAATTGTAACTGATATTGGTATAATTGTTTACAATATTGATGATCCTTTGTTCTTCGTTTAGCATGCGGGAAGCGCCATTCGGACCGTAACATTCTGCTGAAATTCGTTCGTTCCAATCGTGGTAGGGTGATGCGGATTCTTGTTTTTCAATTGCCTCAAGCCAGGCGTTTTCTCTCGGTGGCTGATAAAAATGGCCGTGTATGCAAATGTATTTTTTCACTGATGCAAAAATAGGAGGATTTTATCAAGGAAAGGCTGACAATGCGCAGAACAAAAAATATTAATTGTAAAACAATAAAAAAGGATCCCGCCATTTTAACAGACGAGATCCCACATTTTGTATAACTAAACCACTAAAAATTACCTGTTAAGCCTAATTAGAACTTAACAAATGATTGAGAAGAAGTTTTACTGTCAACCTGAACTTTTATAACATAAGATCCTGGCACCAAAGGAATAACATCCAATTTAACGAAACCATTTGCTTCCACTAATTGAGCAATACCAAAACCTGTTTCATCACCCAATAAATTGAACACTTTTACATTTGCCACTGTCAATTGTTTTACTTGAAACTGAACAGTTAAAAGATCGTGAACTGGATTTGGGAAAATATCTACTTTTAATTTACCCACAGTATTTATCACAACACCTAAAATTTTCATATCACCCATTAAAGGAACTGCTATATTTTTAACTGCTAAACCATTTGCAATTTTTCCAAAGTTTGTTGCTGCCCCGGTGGTAATGTCAACTATATTTGAATTGCAATAATATATAACGTTTGAAAATATTATAAAGAACATTATCGGTTTTCCGACGCAACTATTTTTATACACCCATATACGGTGGTGTTGATGCTTTAGATTTATTATTCTGAAAAATATCTACTCCTCAAATTAAGGGAAAGATGTAATTTTAAACCCTAATGCTTAAAAATTGGTTTTTTATAATTGGGTTTATCGGTCTAAATGCGCTGTTGAATGCACAGGTTTCTTATGACTATAAGGTTATAGATCCCGGCAATATCGGTATTTTTATTACCAATTCAGGAACCTTTGGAAGGCCGGATGTAAGAAATACTCCTACCGGAGAGCCGTCAATGGAATATCCAATAAACTCCGGTATTGAACATTTGTTTGAAGGTGGTATATGGATAGGTGCATTGGTTGATGGTCAATATCTTGTTTCCACTTCTGCAAAGGATGCGGCAAGTGGTTATACTACAGGTTTGGCGGGATATGAATTCACTGCGGAAATCGGAAATACCATTGAACAAAGAAGCCTTTTAACCGGAAGCGATTTTTTTTCCTTCGATGCAATATCTCACGAGGATATGCTCATTGATTTCTCTGATAAAAATGTTGTTGTTCCGGGCACTCTTATTACAATTGCCGATCATACCCAACCCTTGAAAGCAGATGTACATTTGGAAACCTATGCATGGAATTATTCCTTTGCCGATTATTTTGTAATATTTAATTATGCCATCACAAATTCCTCCGAAAATATTTGGGACAGTGTTTGGTGCGGAATGTGGTCTGATATTGTTGTGCGCAATGTAAATGTTTCTACAGATTTCGGTTCTGCTTTTTTCAGTCACGGAGGATATGGATTTATAGATACCTTTTATACTAATTATGGATTTGATATAGATGGAGATCCAGGATTTACAAATTCATACGGCGCAATACAATTTTTAGGTATTGAGTGGAGAGACCAATTTATACATCCCAACAATAATGGTAATTTAATTGCTAACGGATATCCTGCAGCTGATGTGAACAGTAATTTCTGGATATTTAACTCCACAGCTACTCCTCCCTATAATGCTCCTGCAAATGATGTAGAACGTTATGATAAATTAAGGGCGGGACTAAATTATGTGGATCCCGGAATCAGAGATTTTTTACATGATCCCTCTATAAGTGGAGGACTTACCAATTTAATTTCAGCCGGTCCAATGATAAGCGTGGAGCCAGGTGAAACTTTCCATTTTGTGTTTGGTGTGGTTTGCGCAAAACAGGTTGAAGTTGGAGGAACCAGTGGAGAGGAAATGGATACTCCTGAAGCACAGGAAATATTAGCTGATCATTTAAGCTGGTCGAAAAGGACGTATCTGGGAGAAGATCAAAATGAAAACGGTGCATTAGATATTGGGGAGGATCTGGATGATGATGCTATTCTTGATCGCTATATTTTACCGGAACCTCCGGCTACACCAAAAATGAAGGTAATAGTAAGTACCCAATCTGTGGAAATCTATTGGGATAATAAAGCAGAATTTTCTATAGATCCTATTTCAAAATTGATGGATTTTGAAGGATATCGCATTTATAGAACGCAGATTGGCGATGACTTTAATTTGAATATGATAAATGATGCAAACATGATCGCACAGTGGGATAATGCAGGTAATAATATCGGCTTTAACAACGGCACATCCGCAATTAAACTTACTACACCATTTATTTTTGAACTGGATACTTTTTATTACAGGTATACGCTCGACAATTTATTAAATGGATGGCAATATTTAATAATATTGACCTCTTTTGATAGCGGTGATGAAACATTAAATATTGAAAGTCTCGAATCTTCTTATGTTGCTAATGCCGTGCAGATATTTCCGGGAACTCTTGCAGCTGAAAACAACAGTGCACTTGAAATTGGTGTTTATCCAAATCCTTATAGAATAAATGCTGCGTGGGACGGGAGTGCCTCTACAACCAGAAAAATAATATTTTACAATTTACCGCAACATTGCAATATTTTAATATACACACTTGGTGGAGATCTTGTTGCCACACTCACACATGACGGAGAAACTTATAATGGAAATGATATTGATTGGTTTGAAATTTATGGAGGTAATGAAGAAACAAGAATTTTTTCCGGTGGAGAACATGCATGGGATATATTAAGTGAAAGCAACCAAACAATTACCCAGGGTATTTATTTATATTCAGTTAAAAATTCTGATACGGGTGAAATAAAACAAGGAAGGATTGTAATTATTGAATAACCAATAATGCGTTGTAGAAATATGGATAAATATTATATCGTATTGAAATATACCTCAGTAACCGAACCGGTGCTTTTCATATAAACCCTTCAGACGATATTCTATCTTTATTAGTTGCATCACATATCATTATTAGGGCAACAGTTCTCCTTTACAAAAAATTAATTTATAAAAATTTTGCCCTTTCCTTGGAATTCTAAAAACATAATCCTAATTTGGATTATTATTTCACATTATAAACAAACACTTATGAAAAAAAGATTACTAATACTCGTGTTATCCATTGGGATGATGGGTCTCACACAAAGCAAAGCAGCTATTTCCGCATTTTGTTTCACTGACGCTTTTGGTTATGTAGCTGATGTTACAGCAACTAAAACTGCTCCGGGACATTGGGAATTATCTGGCACAGCCAACGTTTTAACCGGTTACGACTGGGCTGTTTCCGGTTCTTATCACAAAGAATCTGACGTTTGGACCCTAACCTTTACAAACACAATGCCTGACGGTTGTACGTTTTATGTAGACTATTTTACATATACTTCCTATTCTTACGGCGGTGGAACTATTTTCTTTAACTGGACTTCTTATTGTTTTGCAGCACCACTTAGTTCAGGATCAGGTTCAACAACCTGGACTACCAGTCCTTGTGCTTTCAAAACCAGCCCAAGCGAACCAATCGGTCCAATGTCAGTTGATGAAACAATTTCTTCTAAACCCGTTGTGAATTTTGCGCCAATTCCTGGTGGAACCATTTTTGGTGATGTATTTATTGAAGCTAACCTTACCGTTGTAAACAATAGCCAAAACAACATCGCTATCAGCTACGAAATTTCTGATGCATCTAATGTTGAGATCGCTATTTACAACCATGTAGGTCAGTTTGTTACTACTATCGTTAATGAAAACAAAACTGAAGGTTTCTACAATACTTATTGGGATGGTAAAACAACTAATGGTGTTGATGCATTGGAAGGTATGTATATCGTTGTTATGAAATCTAATGGCGAATCAATTTCTTCTAAGTTTGTAAAATAATTATTACATTATTATTGATAAAAAACCCTTCGGATATCTATTCGAAGGGTTTTTTATTTTGAGTTTGTTACAGGTTCTTTTCGGTATCTTTTTTTCGGGATACTGCACTACCTTTGTTTTCCAAATTCAGTAGTAAATGACAAAACTCACCTCTTATCCCAAAGAAAAAATAAATATACTTTTGCTGGAAAATATTTCTGAAAATGCTGTTTTACAATTTAACAATGCCGGATATAAAAATGTAAAAAGAATTAAAGGAGCACTCTCCGAATCAGAACTTATAAAGGAAATAAAAAATGTGCATTTATTAGGAATAAGAAGTAAAACATTACTTACAGAAAATATTTTAAGATCAGGTAAAAAACTTTTGGCTGCCGGTTGCTATTGTATCGGCACTAATCAGGTTAACCTGCAAAGTGCAACCGAAAAAGGGATTGCTTTATTTAATGCTCCTTACAGTAATACAAGAAGTGTTGCCGAATTAGTAATAGGATCTGCAATAATGTTATTGCGGCGAATTCCGGAAAAAAATACCGCTGCACATTCAGGTATTTGGCTCAAGGACGCATCCGGAAGTTTTGAACTCAGAGGTAAAAAACTTGGTATAATTGGATATGGTAATATTGGTCTTCAGGTTTCTGTTTTGGCAGAGGCATTGGGAATGGAGGTATTATATTACGACGCTGAACCAAAACTACCAATAGGAAATGCGAAACCTGTTCGCACTTTAATGGAATTATTGCAACAAACAAATATTGTTTCCCTGCACATTCCAGAAACTGCATCAACAAAAGACCTCATTGGGAAAAATGAAATTGCATGTATGCAAAAAGGGAGTATTTTAATTAATTATGCCCGCGGTAATGTATTAGATCTTCCTGCGTTAGCGGAAGCAATAAAAAGTGGACAAATTGGAGGTGCCGCAATTGACGTTTTTCCTGATGAACCTGAAAAAACGGGATCAACGTTTTCTTCTGTTTTGCAAAATATTCCAAATGTTATGTTAACCCCACATATCGGGGGTTCTACCGAAGAAGCACAAATTAATATAAGTGAGGATGTATCTTTTAAATTACTCAATTTTCTGGAAAAGGGAATTACAACAGGATCACTCTCTGTTCCGGCATTAAATTTACCGACCACACCGAATACACACAGAATATTACATATTCATAAAAATATTCCCGGAGTATTATCCTCCATTACATTAAAATTATCTTCACACAATATCAATATCATCGGCCAATATTTAAAAACCAACGATCAGATCGGATATGTTGTGTTGGATGTAGATAAAAATATGAGTAAAGAGGCTTTTTCACTTTTGAAAGACGTAAAAGGTACGATTAAATCAAGAATGTTGTGGTGAGATCTTTGAAACAATTCTTCCTCTTTTTTTTGCTCTCCGAAGTCCCTTTATTTCACAAATCTTTAATACTCTGTCCAATCTTTTTTACGGGTTAATTTCAGATCTTGCAAAACACTTGCTTTAACATTAATATTAAAAATATAACTCTGGCGTAAACCAAAAGGTATCCATCTAAAACCCATTTCCCAGCAGTGCAATTCGCGATAAATATCAAGTGCGGTATAGGTAAAATCCTTCAATTGAAAATCGTATCCGCTTGTCACCATTATTTTCCAATTTGGCGTAATATTTACATCGCCATTAAACGTAGCTGATTGCGTAGTATACAATGAATCGCGACCATCGGCAGTGGGAGAATTTGTGATACGCAAATTATAATTTACCCCAAAACTCCATGGAATTTCAAAATCGATATAATTTTCGGGATTCGACCAAACCATATCCCGTTCCTCAGGTGTACCGGCATTTGTTAAATAATCGGGATTCTCATTTCTTTTGGATTGAAAATCCGTGCCAACACTGATAAATCCTCCATTAAATCGTCCAACCCGCTGATTCTCATTCCATTCAAACACATCCACATTTCTACCGGAAGAGTCTAAAATATAAGGGTCAAAACTTCCCGAAAAATTAACCTGAATATTTTTAAATAAAGTGGTATATCCGCTAAAACCGATGTCAGATAAATTTAAGGAATCTGCTGCGAGATTATACGATGTACCAAAACTAAATGCATCAAACAGTTTTATTTTCTTTTCATGATTGACGGAATCTTTTTTTGAAAAAACTTTCATCTCTAAAGTATTACCTATACTCAAACTAATACTACCCACCTGTCCTTGGGGAGGCCCACCATATATCGACCCCTCAAAAATGGAATATCGCGTGGGATCAGTCGCGTCCGGAGTGGCATAATAATCGCCATAATAACTATATCTCGCATCTCCAAAATCAGGAGTGTAGTTAAAGGAAAGTGATGGAGTCATTACGTGTCGTATCGCTTTTAATTTTCCATTGAACTGGGCGGTGGAATATATTTTCGTATTTAAACTAGCACCTAAATTATAATATCGGGCAGCTCTGAATCCATTAATGGTATCAGTTTGTACGTAAGTAATTGAAGTTATAATACTATCTTCTCCCGTTGCTGTTAATAAAGAATCAACAATTGTAACAGGTCCATAAGTTTTACGAATAGTTTCGAGATACCAGTTTTCGGTATAACTAAAATTGGGGCTGAAGGTTAAATATTTAAATATTTTAACCGGAGCCGATGCAGAAACTTTGTGTTGCAAACCATTTCTGAATTTATCTAAGGATGCAGAGGTGAACAAAAGCGAATCGGGGGCAGAGATCACATTTTGCAAATTTGAAACGTAGGAAACTCCAAATTGATATAAAAAACTATTTCTGTTCGTAGTTAATTTTTTTAACGGATATATCCTGTTCATCGAAAGGGATGCTTCCGGTAGGGTAAGGTCAATAATATTATCTGAAGTATTTTGATAATGTCGCAGCGATGTAGTTAATGTAAATGGTGAATTTGGAAAAATTTTAGCGTATGAAATACTTGAACTCAGCGAATTTGTTAAATAAGCCGAACTGAAGGAGTTGTTTTGCAAATAATCATTAGAACCTAAATTCACGCTTGCACTAAATTTACTATTCGGGCGAGCTTTCGCATCCTGATTGTGATTCCATCTGATAAAAAATCCGGTATTTTCTGAATAACCGGGAGCAAAATTGAAACCGTATTTATTTTTGGTATAATCCACTCCAAATCCTCCATTAAAATGATACTTAAGATTATAACGACTCGAAGCATGTAAACCCCAGCTTCCTCGCGAATAAATATCCCCTGTTAAAGAAAGATCATAATAATCGCTTAATGCAAAATAATATCCTCCATTGCGCAGAAAAAAACCTTGGGAAGTTGTATTTCCATATTGAGGAATAATTAAACCGGACGTCTGCCCTCTTTTGATGGGAAAAATTCCAAAAGGTAAAAATAACGGAGTTGGAACATCGGCAATAACAAGATTTGCAGGACCTGTAACAGCTATTTTTTTGGGTATTACTTTCGCCTTTTTAGCAGAGATATAAAAATGCGGGTGATCGAGATCGCATGTGGTGTAAGTCATGCCCTTTCCAAAATAGGAATCATCATCAAATTTTTTCGCTTCCTTCACACCGAGAAATCCTTCTCCTTCCTGTGTTCTGAAATAAAAGATCTTCCCTTTTTTTGTTCCGAAATTGTAACACATGCTCTCCGCTTTAAACTCCTCCTCCCCATCCTTAAAATAAACAAGATCCATTTTTTTACCGCTGCTGTCCGTAATCTGTTTAGCACAAATAGTTTTAGCATCCCAATCAAATTCAATAAAATCTGCCTCCAAATAAAAAGTTTTGTAGCTAATTGCTCCTTTTGCATAAATATAGGTTTTACCGGAATCCAGGTCGTAAACAATAGAATCAACTCCCGAATAATTGATTATTTCGTCTAATGCGTCATTGGAAATGGAATACCATAAATTACTTGTGTTGAGCGCAGAATCTATCTTAATTGAATCGACAGGAGGAATAGTATCAGGAACATTCAATTCAGGACTATTCACATCAGCATAGTTGATTTGCTCTAAATAATATACAAAATTGTTCCCGGATGCATTTAAATACATACTATAAGCACACAACAATATCGTTATTAGTAGAAATTTTATTGGCACAGGTAATTTTGGAATAATTTTATGTATCTAAATGCAAATTAGACTACAATTATTGTGCAAAGCTATTGAAAATATGAAAAAGAGATCCAGATCCACAGGAATAAGCGCATCATTATTAATATTAGCGGTATTGCTTTTCACCTCGTTTGACACCCATAACCAGTCAAAAAAGAGCGCAACTCCCTATGTTTTAAAAACGGTTGTTATAGACGCAGGCCATGGTGGACACGATCATGGTTGCAGTGGAAGCAGTAACAAGGAAAAAACCGTTGCTCTAAATCTTGCATTAAAATTGGGTGCTCTTATAGAAAAAAATTATCCTGACGTTAAGGTGGTTTATACCCGCAAAACCGATGTATTTGTAGAATTATACGAAAGAGCAGCAATAGCAAACCGAAATAATGCTGATCTTTTTATCTGCATACACTGTAATGCCAATCCTAGCAGTTCGCCTTTCGGAACGGAAACTTATGTGATGGGATTACACAAAACCGAAGCAAATTTGAATGTTGCAAAACGAGAGAATGATGTAATCCTGATGGAAGACGATTATTCACAGCATTACGACGGTTTTGATCCAAATAACCCAGCTTCGCACATCATTTTTTCTCTCAATCAGCATGCATTCATGGAGCAAAGTATCCTTTTTGCATCCTCCGTAGAAAAATATTTTAAAACCAATTCCAATCGCAGCAGCAGAGGAGTTAAACAGGCTGGTTTCCTAGTGCTTTGGAAAACCGCTATGCCAAGCGTTTTAATTGAAACCGGCTTCTTAACCAATTCTTCAGAGGAAAAATTTCTGGGTTCTGATGCAGGACAAAATTCCATAGCAGAAAGTATTTTTTATGCTTTCAGAGATTATAAAAATGATATGGAAAACAACTCCGGTACTGTTAGTGATGAAAAAATTGCCAAAATAGAAACAGAAATGAAAAAGGAAGTGGAGACAGAAATTGCGACTACCAATAACCCAACTTCTTTAGAAAATAATAGAGGAATAGAATTCAAGGTGCAGTTTTATGCAAGTGCCACAGAAGAAAAAATTTCAAAATTCACGGCACTAAAATCTGAAAATATCACTTATATAAAAGAAAGCGGTATGTATAAATACCGTTTAGGGCCTTATACAAACATGGAGGAGGCAACCAAAAAACAAACTACAGCTCGCAACGCCGGTTATAAAGATGCCTTTGTGATTGCATTTAAAGACGGAAAACGTATTTCTGTAGAAGAGGCAAAAGCCCTTGCGGGTAAATAAAAATCATATCTTAACAACAATTTTATAATTTAGCGCACATAAAATAACTTTGTTTGAAAGTATCTAATGAATCGAAGGTCGGAATTCTTGCTGCAGTGGGTATTGCAGTATTGTTTATTGGATTTAACTACCTCAAAGGGATCAATGTATTTCATAAAGGAACAGATTATTATGTGGATTACACGAGTTCAGGAGGATTAAATGTTGGCGATCCGGTTATTATTGATGGTTTTACAGTCGGAAGAGTGAAAAATGTTGAACTTCAGGAAGACCAATCCGGGGTAGATGTGATATTGAATTTTTCAGAGGACGTTAAATTGCCTGAAGGTTCCAATGCAGTTATCCGGGGAAACCTTATGGGTGAAAAATATATTCAGATGTTTTTAAGTTCCAATACCGCAATTATTCCTGAGGGAGGAAGCCTTTCTGGTCAAATTGAAGCTGATCTTGCCAACACCATCAGTGCAGAGTTTAAACCTATAACTGATAAGGTAAAAACAATGTTATCATCTATGGATACTGCAATAAATGTTTTGCGCGGGATATTTACGGATGATGTTCAGAAAGATTTTCAAAAAAGTATGTTGAGCATTAAACAAACACTCGAATCGTTTAATACATCAGCAGAAAAAGTAAATTTATTCATTGCAAAGGAGGAAGAGAATATTGATAATATTATTACCGATGTTTCCGGTATAACAGATTATATGAACAAAAGTGAAACAGATGTGAAAGCGATTCTAGCCAATTTAAAATCCGTGACCGATTCATTAAACTCCGTGGAATGGCAGGAATTAGGGGAACAATTTAGCCTTGCAGCAGATAATATTAATAAAATTTCCGGTAAAATAAATGAATCAACAGGTAGTTTAGGATTGTTGGTAAACGACCAACAACTATATTATGATCTCTCAAAAACACTGGTAACTCTCGACTCCGTTTTAAATGAATTTGGAAAAAATCCTGAAATACGCTTAAAATTATTTGGAAAGTAATAATCGAACCTTCCCTTTTTTTTTGAACAATTAATTAAATACCGGAGTGAAATACATTTTATTTATAATTCTAAGTTTTGTTTTTTGTTTCTCCGGTTTTTCTCAGGTAAAAGTGGCGGGTAAAAAAGACACTTCTGAAATTGAGATCAGAAGCGCAGATTACCTCGAGATCATTCAAAAGAAAAACGTAAACATCAATCGTTTAGTAAATAACGTTATTCTTGTTCAAAAAGAATTAACACTTTATTGCGACTCTGCACTGTTATTTAAATCCTCCAATATTGCAAAAGTTTACGGCAATGTGCATTTCAATCAGGCAGATTCTATTCACGCTTATGGCGATTCTGCTATTTACGATGGCAATACCAAAACTGCAAAATTGTATCACAATGTAAAACTCACCGACAATTCGATGACGCTTACCACAGATAATTTGTCATACGATATGTCAACAAAAGTTGCAACCTATATTGATGGGGGAACAGTTACAGATGGAGAGGCAGTACTTACCAGTGAATTTGGATATTATTATGCGAATAACAACGACGCTTATTTTAAAAAAAATGTAATATTAAAACATCCGGAATATGGACTCGAAGCTGATACACTGCAATATAACACAAGCCTTGAAAAGGCCTTTTTTCATGGCCCTACAAAGATTTATAACAAAGAAAGTACAGTTTATTGCGAAAATGGTTATTACGAATCAGCAACAGGCATAGCAGTATTTCATGAAAATGTGCAATTGGATAATCCTCCGCAACAACTTATTGCCGACAGTATTTATTATAATCGCGAAACCGGAATTGGAAAGGCTTTCGGGAATATTGTATTTCGGGACACTGTTCAAAATGCGTTGCAATACAGCAATTTTGCGGAGTATGATGAGATCAATAACACTATTTTCTCCACCGGTGGTTCTATTGCAGGTTACATAATTGACGCAGACACTTTATTTATAGGTGGTGATTCTATTCTGACATCAACAGATAGTTTGAACAAAAGAACGATGTTGGTATTTCACAACGTAAAAATATTCAAAAACGATATTCAGGGAAAATGTGATTCACTCAGTTATGCCGATGCAGATTCTATTATCAGGTTATTTGGTTCTCCTATTATGTGGAGCGACAGCACTCAATTTGTTGCGGATACCATTAACATGTTAATTAAAAACAAGCAACTTACCGAGATACAATTATATTCCAACGGATTTATTGTAAATGAGGATGACAGTCTTATTTATAATCAGATAAAAGGCAGAAACATTTTCGGATATTTTACTGACGAAGAATTAACGAGAATTAATGCTATCGGTAACGGCGAAAGCGTGTATTTTGGCAAAGACGATAACGGAAACTATATAGGAGTAAACAAAATGTTGTGTAGTGAGATTTTAATCTATCTCCACAATAAAAAATTTAACCGTATTACTTTTAAAAATACCCCTATATCTGAATTTCATCCAATGCAAAAAATAGTAGTAACCGATTATCAATTAAAAGATTTTCAATGGAAATACAAGGAAAGACCAGCCTCTAAGAACGACCTTCTCACATTACCTCAGGAGAAAGAAGTAGTGAATCCGAGTGATTCCAAATCACTCCAAAAAGAAGGATAAGATTTTTTTACCACCATGGGATCTTCTATTGTTATCTGATCGTGTTTTATCGCCAAAGGAGCAAAACACATTGCCATTCTGTGGTCTTCATAAGTATTAATTTTAACCGGAACATTCGCAGAAGTTTCCCCATTTAATATCCAAAAACCATCCTCCTCAAAAAAATCAACGCCAAACTTTGATAATTCAGTACTCAGCGCCTGAGTTCTGTCTGTTTCTTTAATTTTTAAACTTTCTACCCCTGTAAATTTACCATTTACACCTAGGGCTGCGCAAGTAACGGCAACAGTTTGTGCAAGGTCGGGGCAATCAGCAAAATCATAATTAAGTTCCTCCGCAATATCTCCGGCATTTTCCAGTTCCAATATGTTATTTTTAAAATTACAAGTCACTCCGAGCTTTTCATAAATTTCCGGCAACACACTGTCTCCCTGCAAACTCATTTCCATTAAACCATGAATGGAAAGTTTTGATCCCGGCGACATTGCGCAGATCGAAAAATAATAAGAAGCAGCGCTCCAATCGCTTTCGGCTTTCATATTTACGGATTTGTAAACGCCGGGAAAAATGGTGATAATGTTTTTATGAAATTTATTTTTAATTCCCAATTGTTCCATTGTTTTTAAGGTCATATTAATGTAGGGAAACGATCCAATATTTCCTTTCAGCTCCAATATCAAACCATTTTCGAGCAAAGGGCCTATCATCATCAATGCAGATATATATTGGGAACTAACATCTGCCCGAATTGCCAATTTCCCGCCGGTAATCTTTTTACCGTTTATACGAATCGGTGGATATCCTTCCTCTTCAAGGTAGGTTATGTCAGCTCCCAAAGTAATTAAGGCGTCAACTAAAATTTTGATAGGCCTTTTTTTCATTCTTTCACTGCCGGTCAATATTCGGGAACCTGAAGTAATTGCAAAATAAGCAGTTAAAAAACGCATAGTTGTTCCCGCTGCACCAACATCCAATAATTCCTCCTCCGACAATAATAATTTTTGCAGGGTTTTTGTATCGTCGGATGGAGAAAGATTTTCGATATTAAATCCGGTAGGACATAATTTTTGCAATATGAGCAAACGATTACTTATACTTTTAGATCCTTCAAGAAGTATGGAACCCGTAATTATTTTTTGGGGTGTTTTTAAGATCAATTCCATTATAAACCTGCGTAATATTTTATTGAATCTAAAATTAATGTTTCTGATACTTCAATATCATAACTGCAATTACCTATCGCCTTCAATAAGCTGAACTGAATTTTTTCGTTGTTATTTTTTTTATCAAGCAACATATTTTCCATTAATATATTATTGGGTATTTTATCCAAATTATATTTAGGGAAAAAGCGGAAAATGGTATTTGAAATATCCTCGAGTTCCCTTTCGCTCAATCCTGTTAATTTATTCGAAAGCCAGGCTTCACAAACCATTCCGATGGCTATAGCCTCTCCATGCAAGAGTGGAATCTGATCATTTTGTAAACTCTGGCTTTCAATTGCATGGCCAATAGTATGACCAAAATTCAATATTTTTCTTAATCCGGCTTCAAAAGGATCACTTTCCACTACCAGCTTTTTAATATTTACAGAAATTGCAACCAGATCATTCAGTTCAGATAAAGAATTCAAGTTTGTTTTTTTGATCTCTTCCCAATAATTCTCATCTTTTATTAATCCGTGTTTCAATATTTCGGCAAAACCACTACGCAATTGATCTTTTGGTAAAGTTGATAAAAATTCAGAAGAAATGATCACCATTTTTGGGTCACCAAATAATCCGATAAGATTTTTAATGCTATTAAAATCAATGCCGAGTTTTCCGCCAATGGAAGCATCTACCTGCGATAACAAAGTGGTAGGAATATTAATAAAGTCGAACCCTCTTTTAAAGGTACCGGCTACAAATCCACCCATATCACCAATCACTCCCCCACCTAAATTGATGAGCAAACTTTTTCTTTCCGCTTTACGTATTGCAAGTTCTTCCCACAAGTATTTACAGGTCTCTATATTTTTTTCTTTTTCCCCTGAGTTTATCTGTAAAACATGATGTTTAGGAAGCGAATTTTCTATTATGGGATAACAATAATGTTTTGTATTTTCATCAACAAGTACAAAAATAGAAGTATATTTTTGCTCCTTCAACAATTGGAAAAATTCCAATTGTTCACTGTAATTTTGTGAAAGAGAAATAGAATATTTTTCCAGTTTAATTTGCATACTACATAATTTTTTCTAGAGACCAGGCATCTGCTCTGTCGATAAATAATTTTTTGGTCTCTTCCCATGTCGATTTAAATAATTCTGAATTACGGTAAACATCCAAATGTTGTGCACTATCCCATAAACTGAGCGTGATCAGAACATTTGGTTGGGCGAGATCTCTGCAAAGATCAACCCCTTTACATCCGGGAAAGGCCTCGATCTTATGGTGTGCAAATTCAAAGATCTTAATAAAATCTTCAACCTTTTCCGGGTCGAAGGTCATTTTAACTGTGCGTATTATCATTCAAACTCTATTTGTATGGTGTTATCAAGATGCAAACCTAACAATTGATTTGCATTTCCTTTATTTATTGCAATTTCTAGATATCCGGAAGCATTAAATAAACACAACCTTTCTCCTTCCGGAACATCTCCATAAGTTTCCGAAATTTCACGCAGTTCTTCGTTTCTTTTATAATTGATAATAAAACTCCTTCCGTTTCTGCTATTTTCGAATCGTTCTTTTGTTATATTAATGATCAGATTGCCAAATCTATCAATATAAACAATATTTGCCCTGAGCATAAATGCATTGTCGGGTGGACGAAGGTGGGTTTTTGTTTCGATTGCATTTATCATATTTCCCAAAACATCAATAGGTCTGCCGCTAAGCAGATCACCCACAATATCACTCAAACTGTCTTTTGCAATAAAGGAAGAATTGTTTTCTGTTTTTTGTGCTACTTCTATAATTTTTGTTGGCTGATCTTCAAATAAAAGTGCAAACAGACCATTATCAATTCCGACAAAAAAATGATTTTTATATTCAATCACCAGACATTTAGTAGGACTCCTTCTTTCAGCGTGTACACTCACCAAATGAATGGTACCGGCCGGAAAATGAAAAAAACTATTTTTCAATAAAAAAGCAGCTTCCTGAATATCAAATGGTGCTATTTCATGGGAGATATCAATAATATTGGCAGAGGGCACTCGCGACAATATCTTACCTTTTATTATGGCAACATAATAATCTTTGATTCCCAGATCGGAGGTTAAGGTTACAATTGCCATTTTTTATACGAAAACCGAATTATTGAACAAATAAATTAAATTTGCTGTTGAACGGTACAAAACTATAAGAAAAATTGATTGAAATAACTATTCCTTTAGACGGTGTGCGCCCGATTGACTTCTATGGTATACATAACGCAAGACTCGGAATCATAAA
The DNA here is from genome assembly GCA_964638865.1 of uncultured Chitinophagales bacterium. Taxonomy (GTDB): domain Bacteria; phylum Bacteroidota; class Bacteroidia; order Chitinophagales; family BACL12; genus UBA7236. The sequence goes on from CAZXBG010000008.1 coordinate 20,446, forward strand.
AAAAACCTTCCCCTTTTTAAATATTTCAGCCCGCGGGAATGAGTTGAAAGTGCGCGGAAATGAGAAGGATACGGATGAATTCAAAGCCAAGATCGAATTAGTTTTACACCATCTCGAAAAATTTGGCAGTATAAGTGACACTAACTTACAGAGTATTCTTTTCGGTGTTGCCGAAGAGGAATTGGTGGATGTGCCCGAACTGCCTGAGGATGCAATAGTGCACGGACCAAACGGTTTTATTGTTAGAGCGCGCACTCCAAACCAGAAAAAAATGGTGCAACTGGCCAACGAAAATGATATTGTTTTCGCAATTGGTCCTGCCGGTACCGGAAAAACCTATACCGCAGTTGCTTTGGCAGTGAGAGCATTAAAAGATAAATCAGTAAAAAGAATAATTCTCACCCGGCCGGCAGTGGAAGCCGGTGAAAATCTCGGTTTTTTACCCGGTGATCTCAAAGAAAAGATCGATCCTTACCTGCGCCCCTTATATGATGCCCTGGATGATATGTTGCCGATAGAAAAACTCAACTTATTTATGCAAAACAGAGTAATTGAAATTGCTCCACTTGCATTTATGCGCGGACGAACATTGGATCATGCTTTTATTATTTTAGATGAAGCGCAAAATGCAACCGACGCACAAATTAAAATGTTTTTAACACGAATTGGTCCTAGTGCAAAATGTATTATTACCGGTGACTTAACACAAATAGATCTGCCGCGAAATCAATCTTCAGGATTATTTACTTCACTTCGAATTTTGAAGGGAATAGATGGAATTGGTACCATATTTTTAAATGAAAATGATGTTGTGCGTCACAGGCTTGTAAAATCTATTATCAAAGCATACGATAAAGAAAAAAACAGGCTGGAGGATAGGGCATCAGAGGAATAATTATTATTCAAAGAGATCCTTTTTAATGCGTTCCATTTCTTTTTTAACGGCATCGCTTTGCGCATCCTCTCTTTTTTCCAATTCGTTTATCACAAGATCGTAATTATGTTCATTTCTGTTTTGACTTAATTTTTGTTTTGCATCAATTCTATCGATCGAAATTTCAAAAGCTATGAGTGCCTTTAAATGGGTCTGTAAATAATCATTACTCAAATGCTCCATTTTAAAGGGTTTTTCCGAATCGTTTTCATATCTTTTGACCAACCGTGTTAATACACCTATGGTTTCCGCTTCATTTAATATTCTCGGTTTACCGTAAACATGAACAGCGATATAATTCCAGGTAGGCACATTTACATGATCGTACCAGGAAGAGGAAATATAAGTGTGCGGACCATTAAAAATTACAAGTACCTTTTCAATTTTTTCAAAATTTTCCCATTGCGGATTTTGTTTTGCAATATGCGAGCGCAATATTTTTTCACCATTTTCAGTTTCTTCCAATTCAACAGGCATGTGCGTGGCAATCATTTCCCCATTTATCTCACTCACTATAATGGCAAAAGGATTTTCATGCATAAAACGGAAAATAGTTTCCTGTTCATCCAGTTTATTAATTTTAGGAATATACATAAGGTATTAAAAAAATCAATTTTTATATTTAATTTATTTTATATATCGCTCTTTAATTATCTGCATATGATGCAACTCATGTCCGGCTATAACATAGGCCAACGATTTTACTTTTACAGGTCCTTTATTTGCAATTGCAGTAAATTCCATAAGTTCGTTATTAAAGCTATTAAATAAATACACAGTAGAAGTGCGCACAGCGAAAAATTCCAATATCATTTCGATAAAATCGCGTTCTCCGGTATTGGCATTCACAACATAATCATCCTGTTCAAAACCCGGTAATGCAGTTGCGTCTTTTCTGGCAAATCGCAATGCTCTATAACTCATGATGCGCTCCGTATCAATTAAATGCTGCAATATTTCTTTTATGTTCCATTTTCCTTCTGCATATCTGAATAATATCTGCTCATCCGTGAGCTGACGCAGAAAATCAGACGTTTTTACTACGTTATTTTTTAATATTTCAATCAGATCACCTTCCGGTACTTTGTCGAGATAAGCTTTTTGGTAGGGCAAATATTCCCCTTCAACAGGATGTGTCCAGTTTAGCATAAGCGTATTTTTTACAAAATTGCATAACTTTAAATTGATTCACAAAAGCACAAGGCATATAAACAAAGAAATTTAAACTATTTTAATTACAATAGTTTACAGCACTACAAAATTCGTTTTCGACAATAAAATGTTGAGTTTGTTAATTATAGAGGTTTCTGAAAAAAAAGTATTAAAACATGTCTTTGAAGATATAAGGGATGAAGACGACATTGAGATCTATAGGAAACTCATTACCGAGTGCCTCAATATTGGCATCGAGGTAAATTTTTATACAATAATGAAACCGGCAAAACGCATAAAGAGACCGCATGTCATGCGCAATCAACACGATGTAAATATGGCATATAGAGCTTAAAAAAATCACCGAAAGTGCAATATCATCAACTTTTTTGCCGGTGATAAAATAATTGTGTTGGCAGAAGAGTAATTTTGTAGCATGGATATCAAGAATACACTGAAGAATGTGTTAACAGATACTTCTTCCTTGTTGGGTGTGGGTTTCGACGAAGCCACCAATCTTTTAGAGGACACACTCAATAAGTTTTACGATGTAAAAAATCTGACCAAAGAAAAACTTACCGGTTTTACCAACGACCTTATTGCTCTTTCTCCACTCATTGAAAAAACAGGGTTCAGAACTAAGGAGATCAATATCGGAGTGGGTGTTCCTCCCCGTATTATTTTTCATTTCGAGAAATTTGCAAATGTAAGCAAAGAGGAAATTGAAGCCATGTTAAAGGAACATGAAGATAAAACGATGTTAAAAATTATTGTTGCCACTCTCGTTTCCGCCGATGACTTTCAAAGTAAACTCACACTGGGAAGTTTTAAATTCAGTGAGATTGACATTGAATTAGGTGTACCACCCGAAGTAAATGTTAAATTAGTAAACTCTTCTGCCACAGGCGTTGTTTAAAGAGAATAATTTCGATTTATGGACATACAGGCATTGCTCATGCGTTTGTTTTTTACAGGTGGATTCTATTTCGTTTCTGATATTCTTATTCATTCAGCGATTAAATCCACTTTTTATAAAAATCCAAAAAGAGCAGTTCGTTTTTACTGGATAGTTAATATTTTAATATTTCTAATTTCGGGTATTGGGTTCCTATTTGTAAAATATATGGAGCCAGAAATAGCAAGATTAAATTCTTATTTCCTGGGAATTTTTGTTTCGCTATTGTTTTCAAAACTTATTATTGCAATAATATTATTTATAACAGAGGATATTTATAGAATTCCATATAGTATTTACACCTACCGCAAAAGAAAAAAAATAAAAAACGAATCCGGTGTATTGATTAACAGAAGAAATTTTATTGCAAAATCAGCACTTATTTTTGGAGTGCTCCCCTTTTCAGGGTTTTTATACGGAATTTTCAAAGGCAGATTTAATTTTACGGTTCGCAGTGAAACAATTTTTTTCGATGACCTTCCCCCTGCTTTCGACGGCTTTACCATAACTCAACTCAGCGATCTACACATCGGCTCCTGGGATAAGGCATCCAAACACAAACTGGAATATTTAGTGGAACTCGTTACTTCATTAAAATCAGACGTTTTGTTTTATACCGGTGATATTGTAAACAGCAATGCAGATGAAATGGACGGATGGTTCGATACATTCAAAACACTAACTGCACCATTTGGGGTCTATTCTATTTTAGGAAATCACGATTATGGAGACTATATTAAATGGAAAACAGAAGAAGACAGAAACCAAAATTTAATTAATGTAAAAAATATCCATCCTCAATTAGGGTTTAAATTATTGTTAAACCAAAACACCTTTTTGGAAAAGGATGGTGAAAAAATTCATATCATAGGAGTAGAAAATTGGGGGAAAGGTGATTTTCCAAAAATAGGTGATCTTGCCAAAGCGAGCACGGGAATTGCAACCGATGCATTTAGAATTTTATTATCACACGACCCTTCACATTGGCGTGCAAAAGTATTGGAAGAAAAATACCCCCCTCAACTCACGCTGAGCGGACATACACATGGTTTCCAAATGGGACTTGAAACTCCTGCATTCAGAATTTCCCCGTCGCAACTGGTTTATAAAGAATGGGCAGGCTTATATAATACCGGCAAACACCATTTATATGTAAACAGAGGTCTCGGCACCGTTGGTTATCCAGGCAGAATAGGCATTTGGCCTGAGATCACCAAAATAACTTTAAGAAGAAAAACAATCTGAAATTTTATTAATATTGTAAACTCATTACAAATTTAATAAAATATGAAAAGTATAATTATACTATTTTCCTTAACAATTGTAATCTCCTCCTGTTCTCAAAATTCCAAAAAATTTGATGAAAATGGAAGTTTACTGGTAGAAAACTTAACATCAGAAACCGGTGGAATGAACTTTATTCCAATGAATGCAAGCGACAGTGCAGATGTTTTAAACTACACTCCTGTTGTATTTAAATTTGAGGGAGAACTCTACACCGGAAAAATAGTTTCTTACAATAAAGAAAAACTGATGTTGGAAGGAAATTTGACAAATGGAGTTTATTCAGGGGAATGGAAATTTTATTATCCAAGCGGTGTTGTTCACATTGAAGGCACCTATACAAACGGACACGAAACAGGTTTCTGGAAATCTTATTACACAAAAGATAAACCCAATATCGTAAAATATTACGATAAACAAGGTTACATGTTAATGCGCAAAGAATATTATGATACGGGAAAAATTAAAAATTATCAAAATATTAATTGTGCCGAATTTGGGGGCCGCGAAAGAAGAATACAATTTAAATACAATGGCGAAATTGATTATATAGATGCCGAACGCGAAGTTGGTAAATTAACCCCTGCCGAAATAAATACATTATTGAAAAATGATGGATTATTAATAAAACAATAATAAAATAAAACGATCTGCAATAAATTTTATTTAGAAATATTAGCGTTTGAACCCGACCTTATCTCAATAAAATAAGTGCACCGGAAAATGTCTCATCAATTCCATCGCAAAGCATTTTTACAACATATACATAGGTGCCGATCTCTTGTGGTCTACCTCCTATATCGTTGCCATCCCAACCACCGCTATCCGCAGTTGCAAAATAATTATATACCTCCTGTCCCCAGCGATTAAATACAGTGAAATAGGTAACCTCCTCACATAAATTAGTGGTTGGAGGAACTCTGAAAAGATCGTTCAATCCATCTTCATTTGGAGTAAATACATTTGGGAAAGCAACTGCTGCTGCAACTAAAATTGTGATACAATCAGTTGATGTACAGCCGGTTGTGTGAGTGGCAGTTACACAATAAGTTGTGGTTTCGTACGGGTTGATTATCGGGTTAGCTTCCGTTACATCTGATATATTATAATTAGGTGACCACAGATAAGTATAGGTATCATCAAGATTGGAATACAAAGTCATATAATTTCCAAGTTCCAAAGTAGTATCAGGGAAAGCAGTTATAGCAACACTATCAATTACATCTACTTCAACAAAACCAATTATCTGACAACCGAGATCATCCGTAACGATTAAAGTATAAGTAAAATCATAAGGAGGTATAATGGTGAGATCCGGCGTATTTGTTGTTGCAGGATCATTCCAATCGTAAGCCAGGGTTCCTGTTCCGGTAGCAATTGACGACATATATAATTCATTTCCTGCACAAACCACAGCATCATCCGGAATCATATCAACCGTAAGTTCCGCATAAATAACATTTGGTTGTGGAATATCAAGATCACCTAAATAAAATCCGTTTGCTCCGGAAGTAGCATTATTAGAAGAATTAAAACAAGGAGAACCGGCCCCCTCGCCAACAGTTGTTCCGGGACTACCACCTGCAGCATCCAGATTAATACTGCCCGGCATAGCAGGAGCATTCACCCAAAGTAATCCACCTGAACCACCACCACCGGGTCCAACGCAATTTATTCCATCAAGGGAGTTATCAGTATCTCCTCCAACACCACCTACAACTTGCACGTTAAGTGTTGTGGAAACATTATTCAATTCCATTGCAACGGTTCCGGCTCCACCACCTCCACCTGCTCCATCATCAAAGGCAACATCCGTTACAGTTGCACCATTTGACCTGATAAAGAAACCATTACCTTCTATAATATTAGCAATGATCATTACAATACCTCCACCATTTCCTCCTTGAGTTCCGGTTCCAATATTAGAACTACCGGCACCACCGCCACCGCCCATAAAAATTTTATTGGTAACATTATTATAATCAAGCGACCATCCTCCTAAACCGGGATTTGTTCCCCCGCATAATCCGGCAACCGGGTTTAATAATTGCCCACCCATTCCACCATTTACATTATTACTTCCACCGCCACCACCGGTTTGTCTGTCGTTTCCACCTCCACCGCCATTTGCAGGTGCACCTCTTGCCGCTAAATTATCTCCGTTTTCCGTAATACCTTCGCCCTTAAAACCAGCTTTGTCTTCTCCGGGAAGTGTAACATACCCATCAAATCCTGCAGCTCCGCCGGTAATACAAGGTGTATTGATTATAACTGCAGAACCACGAAATCCTATTCCGGTAGCATCAATATCCGCACTAAATGAAATAGTTCCGGTGGAAATTAATGATATAATACCGCCGGTTGTTCCATTCCATGGAAGTCCTGTTACCGTTCCAACAATATCAACATCTACGTATTCCGGAACACGCACCAACTGGCAACGACCCGCAAGTTCATAAGGTCGGTTAATAACTTCGTTAAGGGTAACTACATTAAATACAATGTTTTGCACCGTAAACATTTCGTAATCTCCACTTTTGGCATAATTCAGAATAGAACCATAGGTTGGTAAATTATCTGCTTCGGCATCAACACCGCGCATTTGTATAAGCAGCACATTATCGCCAATAGCCAGTCCTAATGGCGTATTATCGAGCGTAAGACTATTGTTACAAATATCAATTCCGGTAACCTCATAATAATTGTTAATCACCCCAGAAATGCTTGTTTGAGCCCTAAGGGACCAAAATTGAAGGAGTAACACAGCACATAACAACAAACGTATTCTATGCATAAATTTTAAAGTGTGCGTGTGATTTATTTTACGAAGATAAGTAATTCCTGCAAAGTTGCAATAAAATCCCGTATTTTGACCCTTATTTGTAGATGCTATTTATTAACAAAACGTTGGCTTATGACAAAAATTGAAGTCACTACTAAACTAAAGGAGGTAGTTTCCGAATATGGAAAACTTTGTTTGCAAATGGATGAGCCCGAATATTTTGCAGCTCGCGGTGAAAAGTGGAGTGTTTCAGAAAACACCCGTCACCTTATGCTGGCAGTAAGTCCAGTTATTTTAGCCTTCAGTCTTCCTAAACTTATTTTGCGACTGGCATTTGGAAAACCGAACAGAAACAGCCGTAGTTTTGATGAACTAATGGCAAAATATTTCGGAAAATTGGAAGCCGGGGGCAAAGCCTCAAAACCATACGTTCCAAATACACAAAAAGGTGATGTCACAAAAGAAACAGAGTTGAAAAAATTTATGTTGCTCCATGCCAGGTTTTTAAGTAAAATTGATAGGTGGAAGGATGTTGATCTGGATGGTTATTTGTTGCCTCATCCCCTGTTAGAAAAAATTACCCTTCGTGAAATGCTGTACTTCACTACCTTTCATATTCAGCACCATCAGCAAACAATTGTGAATTTTCATAAACCCAAATACCAGGAATCTTGAATCAATCTAGCCGCATTAAAAAATTATTTTCCGATCTGTATAATGGCAATCCATGGACCGACATTAAACTTACAGATGTGCTAAGCGGTATCACGGCGCAACAAGCTTCTATGCTGCCTATTCAGAATGCAAATACCATTTGGCAATTGGTTCAGCATTGTGTGGGATGGAGAGAAAATGTGCTGCGAAAAATTCAAGGTGAAATTTTTAAATCACCCGAAGATAATTATTTGTCAAACCCCACCGATACATCCACAAAAGCCTGGCGTGAACTACTAACCAGACTACAAAAATCGGAATCAGATTGGGAAAAATACCTTGAAAAATTACAGGATGAAATTTTAAATAATGGTTACTTACCATCCAAAAATAAATGGACTAATTATGAAGTGATACACGGTATATTGCATCACGATAATTGTCATTTCGGGCAAATATCCATGTTAAAAAAGTTGGTTAGTTAAGGATGTTACCTTAAATAATTCATCTGAACCATTTTGGTTTTTTTGACCTTTATTATTCAATGAAATAGGGTTTTTGGATTTATATATTGTTAATTTGCAGAGCAAACGCCCTTTTGGCGTTAATGGTTTTTAACAAATTGTGAAAATGGTTAAAGTTACAGGAAGGGTGAAATTGAAATTTATATTTTTACTGCTTACAATTTCTACAGTTTCGCAGGCACAAAATATTCCATATTCTGTAATATATGATGATACCATTGTAAATTCCATCTTTATCACAATGGAGGAGGATTCATTGGAGGAATTATACGAGGAACTGGAAAATGAACATGAGTATGCAGTTTTATTTGTATATCAAAATGGATTAAATTTCGATACACTCGAAAATGTGGGATTGCGTCTTCGTGGAAATACCTCCTTATATTCAGAAAAAAAATCTTTTAAAATTTCTTTTAATACCTACGCTCCGGGAAGACGGTATGAAGGTGCGAAAAAACTAAATCTTATAGGCAACCATAACGACCCTACCATGAGTCGCGAAAAAATATATTTTGATATCTATAATGATTTCGGATTACCCCCCAGAAGAGTTTCATTCACTAAGTTTTATATTAATGATACATATTACGGTTTATATAGTTTAACGGAAGAATACGACGATATTTTTTTACAGGACAGATTTGGTGAAAGTAATGGCAATTTATATAAATGTTTATATGGAAGCACACTGGAATATAATGGCACAAATCAGGATGCTTACAACACCTACGAATTAATTACCAATGAACAACAAAATGATAAAAGTGATTTGATTCACCTTGCTGATGTTCTGAATAATACCCCTATCGCTGAACTGTCGTGCGAGTTAGAAAAAATATTTAACGTAGATGGATTTTTAAAAATTTATGCTCTGGATATTTCCACAGGCCATTGGGATAATTACGGCGCTAATCAAAATAATTATTATTTATACCACAATCAATCAACTGATAAATTTGAATTTTTAAGTTACGATTGTGATAATGTTTTAGGCATAGATTGGTTTGGAATCGATTGGGCGGAGAGAGATATATATGAATGGAATTTTGACTATAGACCTCTTGTGGAAAGACTATTTCAAATTCCGGAATATGTTGACCTATTTAGTTATTATATAAACATGTTAAGCACAACTATTTTGGTTCCCGAAATTATCTTTCCTCATATTGATTCGATACGCGATCTTATTGCTCCGGCTGCTTTGGAGGACGTTTACCGCACCTATGATTATGGGTATACCTACGATGATTTTTATAATGGATTTAATACAAATGATATTGATGAACACTCTCCTTATGGCATACAAAATTTCATACAAACTAGAGTCGATAATTCTGCTGGGCAAGTAGATTTAAATGACATAGCACCTCTTTTGCAAAATAAAACGTTTATTACACAATTGCCACTACCGGATGAAGAAATTTTAATACGTTTATTTGCAAAAGATGATATCAGTGTAAATAATTGTGCTGTTTTTTACAGCGCCGATAATATCGCTTTTACCCAAATTAATTTATTTGACGACGGCGCTCATAACGATTCGTTGCCGGGCGATAATATTTATGGCGGAATGGTTAGTTCCGGACCCGATGATACAGAATTATATTACTATTTTGAAGCTACTGACAATAATGGAAATATCAAAAGATATCCAATTTGTGAAACCATAAATATCCATATCGGTTTTACCACCCCTAATTTGGTAATAAATGAATTTATGGCAAAAAACGACATCACCATTGTTGATGATTACGGTAGTTATGCAGATTATATTGAACTTTATAATCCCGGGCCCGAAAATGTTTATTTGATCGGAAGTTACCTTAGCGATGATTTTAATAATCCGGCAAAGTGGCCATTACCTGACCGGTTGATGCTGCCTTATACCTATATTTTAATTTGGGCAGATGATGATACCGAAGAAGGAAACGTACATACTAATTTTAATCTGGATGCTTCCGGTGATGAAATTGGAATTTTTGCAGGCCCCGAATATTATTATTCTGTAATTGATTCCATTTCATTTAACGATCAAATTTCTGACATTTCCACCGGCAGATTGCCAAATGGTTCCGGAAATTTTGTGGTTCTTCCCGGCCCTTCTCCCGGTGCAAATAATGAGACAGCAATTCCGGTAGATTCGATATCCCAATTTCAATTTACGATACTTGGAAATCCATCGCGTAGTAATGGTATAATAAGTCTTGAACTTTTTGAATCTTCTAAAATAGTTATCGATCTTTTATCAATAAACGGCCAATTAGTGGAAAGAATTGAAAATGGATTTTTAGAAGAAGGCCAATATACATTCACATTGCAATCTGCAATTTTAGGCAGCGGGATGTACTTTATCAGGTTTGAAAATAATGGTGGAACTTCCTATTATAAATTTATTGAATTATAATTCATCGGTTTAACATTATCAGCGGTATCATTTTCTAATGAATAATTTGGTTTAAATTTGCATCCTCAACTACAATTAACACAATGGGACGTGCATTTGAATACCGCAAAGAAAAGAAATTTAAACGCTGGGATGCGATGGCCAAAAATTTCACCAGAATTGGGCGCGAAATTGCCATTGCAGTAAAAAACGGAGGTGCAAGCCCTGATACTAACCCAAAATTGCGTTTGGCAATTCAAAATGCCAAATCAGTTTCCATGCCTAAGGATCGAGTGGATGCTGCAATCAAACGCGCTTCGAGCAAAGAAGAAGGCAATTTTGAGGAAGTAGTTTACGAAGGAATTGGAGCTGCAGGAATTGCTTTGATGGTTGAATGTGCTACCGATAACACAACCAGAACAGTTGCAAATGTGAGATTATTATTCAGCCGCGGCGGAGGAAATTTAGGAACCTTTGGGTCTGTTGCTTATTTATTCGACCGCAAAGGCATATTTAAAATTGAAGCGGCAAAAATAAACATTGACGAAGTTGAACTCGACCTTATTGATGCCGGTGCCGAAGACATTTACGAGGAAGATGGAATCGTTTATATGGAAACTTCTTTTAACGATTTTGGCACCATGCAAAAAAAATTAGATGATTTGCATATCGAAATAACCGGAGCTGAATTATTGCGCATTCCTCACGATAAAGTTAAACTGAATGCCGACAACGAATTGCTTATCAACAATCTGATTGATAAATTAATGGAAGATGATGATGTGGTGAATGTGTTTCACAATATGGAGGAGAGTGAAGAGTGAAGAGTGAGGAGTAAAATTTTATTATTTTAATGCGCTATTAAATCTTATAAAAGCAGGTATCAGCTGGTTTTTTTGTTTGAAAATTTTGTGGATTATTTGTGATATTATCCGCTGATGATTTTTACGTTTACCGCGTTTTTACCTTTACGGCCATCAACAAGATCAAAGGTTACGAGGTCGTTTTGTTATATCTTATCGATTTGGCCGGTTTGATGAACAAAAATTTCTTCATTGGTTCCGCCTTTAACTATAAACCCGAAACCTTCGGGTGGCATTAAAAAAATTTACTTTTCCAGTTTCTATTGTAATTAAAAATAATAATGAATAAATTGATTAACGGAGCAAAAATAATAATTATCGTTAAAAAATAGAAGGGAAACGACCCGGACTTACCTCACTCATAATACCATAAATTGCTTCATAAATATCATCCTCATTAGGTTTACAGAAATAGTCGCCATCGCTTGCATATGCCGATCTGTTGGCTTTAGCGCTCATACATTTCGGAAAGGAATCGAGATAACGGAAAAGACTATCGTCGCTAAAAACCTGTTGCATCATATATGCTGTGGCACCACCCGGAACATCCTCATCTATAAAAATAACTCTGTTCGTTTTTTTAACTGAATTTCTGATAATTCCGTGAATATCAAATGGCATAAGAGTTTGCACATCTATCACCTCTGTGGAGATTCCTATTTGAGCAAGTTTCCTGCATGCATCCTGTACAATGCGCAAAGTAGAACCATAACTTACCACTGTAATATCCTCTCCTTCCGACAATATCTCCGGTATGCCCAAAGGCACAGTAAAATCACTTATATTAGATGGAACAGGTTCCTTTAATCTATAACCATTCAAACACTCCACAACAATAGCAGGGTCATCACATTTTAACAATAAATTGTACATCCCTGCTGCCTGTGTCATATTTCTTGGTACACATAAATAAATACCTCTGCAGGTTCCCAAAATCATTGTCATTGGCGATCCGCTATGCCAAATTCCCTCAAGTCTATGCCCTCTTGTTCGAATTATTAAAGGTGCTTTTTGACCTCCTTTGGTGCGATATTGTAGGGTTGCAAGATCATCACTCAATGGCTGCAAACCATAAATCAAATAGTCAAGATATTGAATTTCAGCAATAGGTCTTAACCCACGCATTGCCATTCCTATTCCCTGCCCAATAATAGTTGCCTCTCTGATACCGGTGTCAAAAACCCGATTTTCACCATATTTATCCTGTAAACCGGCAAATCCCTGATTTACATCACCAATTTTACCAAGATCCTCGCCAAAGGCAAAAAACAGTGGATTTTTAGATAAATGCTCGTCAAAACATTTGTTCAAAATTTCAAATCCGTTCAAAAGTTGCACATTTTCCGGGTAATCCGGTTTTATTGCCATCACTTTTAGGGCTGAAAAACCCGAATCACTGTGTAAATTAGCATTATATCGCTGATAATTGAGATGATCGAAATATTTCACCCAATTTACCAGTGCCTCCCTTTCGTGAGAAAATTCTCCAGAACTCTGGTGTAAAGCATTTCTTCCCGCCTTCATAATATCTCTTCGAACAGGATCGATGGAAGATTTGAGTTCATTGAAAATATCCTGAATTTTTTCAGCAGCATCTGAAACGGAAATTAAGGATTCCAGTAGAGAAAATAATACATCTATGTCTGTCTTTATAGACACATTATGTTTATTCCAGGAAGCTTTCATGGCTGTACGTGCTTCTTCTTTCATTGCAGATTGCATTTCCTCTAACTCTCCGGCAGCAGCAATAGAAGATGCTATCATCCATTCTTTCATCTTAACAATACAATCCCACTCTGCCTCCCACTCCAACCTATCCTTTGATTTATATCGTTCTTGTGAGCCTGAAGTAGAATGGCCCTGCGGCTGTGTGAGTTCTGTAACATGAAAAAATACGGGCACATGTTCACGACGGCAAAGGTCTATTCCCTCTTCAAAAGTTTGAATCAAAGAGGCATAATCCCAACCCTTCACTTCATATATTTTAATACCATTTCCCTCTTCATCTAATTGAAATCCGGATAATACCTCCGAAATATTTTGTTTTGTAGTCTGGTATTTTTGTGGAACCGAAATTCCGTAACCATCATCCCAAACAAAAAAAGCGAGAGGGATCTTTAAAACTCCGGCGGCATTCACCGATTCCCAAAAAACTCCTTCTGAAGTACTGGCATCACCGATTGTTGCAAAAACCACCTCATTTCCATTGTTGGAAAATCCGGATTGATTGATCGCTGCATTTTGTCTAAATATTTTTGATGAAATTGCCAAACCAACAGCCCGTAACATTTGTGATGCCGTTGGAGAAGTATCGGAGGAGGAATTTTTCATATTCACCAGATCTTTCCAAACACCATTTACGTCCAAACTTCTGGTTGCAAAATGCGCATTCATTTGCCGACCACCCGAAGCAGGTTCTTCATTAATATCGGGAATAGCATATAACTGCGCGAAAAATTGTTCCGTTGTCAACATTCCTGCTGCCATCATAAAGGTTTGATCTCTGTAATAACCTGACCTGAAATCTCCGGTTTTAAAGGTTTTGGCCATCGCTAGCTGCGCAACTTCCTTACCATCTCCAAAAATGCCGAATTTAGCCTTGCCAGTAAGCACCTCCCTTCTACCCAAAAGGCTCACTTCCCTGCTTTTACAAGCAATTTTATAGTCGTTTATCACATCCCTTTTGAACTCTTCGAACGTGATATTTTTATTTTGTGTTAGATCAGACATATCTTCTGTTATAATATTTACAAAAATAAGGAATTGAAGGTTTAAGCCTTACCTAAAATCAAGTTCTTCAAAAAACTTTTCTATTTACCTGCTGATGGTATAATTGTTGCGTGAATAAAGAAATTCAATTTTTGAATTAGAGGATACAGGTTTACATTTGTATCCCCTAAATCTTTTAACAACTAAACCAATATATTATGAGAAATTTTTTTTCCGCACTAATCTTGATTTTATTGATTTCCTCAACATCTTATGCTCAAAGTTCGGTTTCACCGAATACCACAACTTCTGAAACTGCTCCGCTAGTAGTTAATCCAAATGCCGGGGACTTCAAATGGGTTGAAGAGACTCATGACTTCGGAACCATCCCACAAGGAACACCTGTTAAGAACAAATTTGAGTTCAAAAACATGGGTAAAGAACCGATCATTGTATCCAATGTTCAAAAAACGTGTGGTTGCACAGTAACAGAATGGACAAAAGAACCCGTTATGCCTGGTCAGGTTGGATATGTAACAGCTGAATTCAATGCAGCAAAAGAAGGCCCTTTTACAAAAGCTATCACTGTTCAGTCAGACGCTAAAACTCCTTCTGTAAAATTATATTTTAAAGGAACAGTTCAAAAAACAGAACAAACAGGTGGAGTTCCTGAACAAAACACAATATTTAACTCTGGTGGAAATTAATTTTATCAACAAATAAAACATTTATAATGAAAAAAGTATTCACAATAATTTTTTGTGTGGCAACAACAGCCATACTTTCAGCGCAAATTTCCGCTGAAGCTGCTGCATCAAATCCAAACAGTCCTCAGTTTCAATGGGTAAGTGAGGTGTATGATTTTGGAAGCATACCTCAGGGAATTCCTACAAAGGCTAAATACGAATTTACCAATGTCGGAAAAGAAGCTTTAGTTATAACGGATGTTCAAAAAACTTGTGGATGCACAAGTACCGACTGGAGCAAAGAACCAATAGCTCCGGGGCAGAAAGGTTGGATTATGGCTGAATATAATGCAGCAAGTGAAGGGTCCTTTACAAAGGCTATCACAGTAATGTCGAATACCACTACTCCGGCATTAAAATTAACATTTAAAGGAACGGTTGTAAAGGATGCTGCAGGCAGTGTTCCTGAACAAAAATCGATATTTAATCAATAATTCATACTTGAGCTTAATCTGCGACAACTCCGTGCGATATTTACCGCACGGAGTTTTTTATGTACCTTTGAGGCATGCCAAAAATATCTGTTCGCGGCGAAAACATGCCGGCATCACCAATAAGAAAATTGGTACCATTTGCTGAAAAGGCAAAACTTAGAGGGGTAAAAATCTATCACCTGAATATTGGTCAACCCGATATTGAAACTCCCCATCAAATGATGGATGCTGTTAAAAACACCAATTTAAAAGTATTGGAGTATTCGCACAGTGCAGGATTTGAAAGTTATCGCCGCAAATTGGTGCAGTATTATGCAAAATACGGTATTGAATTAAATCACCACCAGATCATGATAACTACCGGTGGAAGTGAAGCCATTTTATTTGGTTTGATGTGTTGTTTGGATGCCGGAGATGAGGTAATTATTCCGGAACCACTATATGCTAATTACAACGGATTTACAACAGCAAGTAATATTATAGTTAAACCAATTACCTCTTATATAGAAACAGGGTTTGCCCTCCCTCCTATTTCTGAATTTGAAAAATTAATTACATCCAAGACTAAAGCAATTTTAATTTGTAATCCGAATAATCCTACAGGTTATTTATATACAAAAGAAGAATTACTGCAATTACGTGATCTGGTTTTAAAATATGATTTATTTTTATTTGCGGATGAAGTTTATCGCGAATTTGTATATGATGGCAACGAACAATTTTCTGTTTTAAATATGGAGGGAATTGATGAGAATGTAGTGTTAATGGATTCCATTTCCAAACGATATAGTGCATGCGGAGCAAGGATTGGAGCGTTAATCTCCAAAAATAATAAGGTGATGGAAACTGCATTAAAATTTGCACAGGCAAGACTATCACCACCAACGTTAGAACAAATATTAGCAGAAGCATTTTTGGATGTTCCTGATAGTTATTTCAGCGAAGTGGAAAAAGAATATGTTGAACGTCGGAATTTATGTGTGGAAAGATTAAATGCAATGGATGGAGTTTTATGTCCTACTCCCGGTGGAGCATTTTATGCAATTGCGCGATTACCGATCGACGATTCCGATAATTTTTGTCAGTGGTTACTCGATTCCTTTCATTTAAATAATGAAACGGTAATGCTTGCACCGGCAACAGGATTTTATTCCACTCCCGGTTTAGGAAAAAACGAAGTTCGAATTGCATACGTTCTAAATAAAAATGATATCAACAAAGCAATGGATTGCCTGGATGCTGCATTAAAAGTATATCCGGGAAGGGTGGTTTCAAAAGAACTATTGCATGAGTTCTGAATTTTATTTTCATTTAATTAAAAATTTCAACCCTTTGTTTTCCCGATACCCGCGTCACGATACCTGATACCCCTCCACATTGGAGGAAACCTTCGATGAGGAATTGATGGCGATCATAGCCAACTGGATAGTTCGACTCCAGTAATCACTAAACGAAAATTAAAATACAAATTTTCCAACTGTCAGCTCTGTCACAAATAATTTCAAACGGATACTTTATATTTGCATCCTTTATAGATTTTTGCAGCTCCTCAGCCCGCATAGATCATTAACAGCAAAAACAAAGATTCAGGATTGGAAATTGTATCAGTAAGCTTTTCCGGGATTACCTTCAGCGAACCTGCTACCAGTATAACAGATATGGTATTGGCCACCATTTGTTTTATTTTGGTGGCACGAATAAAGAATAATTTTAACGAAAGCTTTTTTAATAATGCCTGGCGCCTGTTTTTCCTTTTTACAGGTTTAGCCACTTCTCTAGGAACTGTTTGTCATGGATTCGAACTTATGTTGCCTTCAGGAGTTCACAATATTTTATGGATGTGTATGAATATTTGCAGCAGCATCTCTGTTTATTTTGCTTTAAAAGCCACCATCCGCTTCACTCGTGCTGAAGATTTTGCGCATAAACTATTGCAGACATTGAATATCGTCTCACTTTTGATTTTTGGTGCTCTTACTATTGTCAACAATAACTTCGAAATATTTAAAATTCACTGTGCAATTGGCCTTACTTTGATCTTTATCACACATGCTTTTGCCTCCTACAAAAGTCACGTAGGAAGTGGATCTATTGTTTTGGGCATGTTACTTTCCTTTATTACAGTATTTATTCATACTAACCAAATATCCATAAACGCCTGGTTCGATTATAAGGATATTGGTCATGTAATTATGATGTTAAGCCTTGTGCTCATTTATAATGGGATATACTTAATGAAAGAAAATTTGAAGCTTTCAGTTTACAGAATACGTTTTCAATAAATTTGATTTCATTCTCTATTTTGATACTAATTTTGTCCCTAATAAAAATGGTTTGAATTTAATTCTATCTGAGCCACGGAAATGGCCCTATTGTCTTTACAAGAATATTATTTACTAATTTTGAAAAAAAAATTATGCAAAAACCACTCATTCCTATTGTTCTGCTTTTGACCATGTTTGTTATTACAGGTTGCCCTGTTGGAGTACCCTACCCGTTAAGCAAACAAGGAACAGAAAAAATAAATAAGGATATGTTAGGCACCTGGACTCAAACCAACGCAGATCAGGAAGTAATGAAAATGGAAATAGTTAAACACGATAATAATTCCGTGGAGGTAAATGTTATTGAAAAAGGTTCTATGTATTCTGTCGAATCCGATAAATTCTATGGTTGGTTCACGGAAATAGATGGTAAAAATTTTATTTATCTGCAAGATATAAATGATGCAACTGATGACTACTATACTTACTGTTATGAATTTGATGGCAATACCATGAAATCATACGATATCAGTTTAAAAGTTGGTGGCGTTGACGCAATTATCTCAACCGAAGCGTACCGCGCTGAAGTGAGTGCATCCCTTAAATTCGAAGACGCTTTAAGCAGTGAAACCATCTGGACAAAAAAATAAATAGTGTTTACCAATCACCAATTTAGCGTGATCTTATTATTGAAGTTTTGAAGATTAATTGTTTTTACGGAAACTTTATCTCTGTTTGCAAAATACAAGATTTTATATGCTTCCTCCGGAAATACCATATTCTTTTGTGTATTGGAAAGAGAGCCCTGCTTTCCATCAATTAAAATATCGGATAACGCAGGATCAAAACCATGCATTATCAATTGTATGGTTTTAAATTGTGAAATATAAGACCCTTCCGGTTTTTCTATGGTCAGGGATTTTTCTTTGCTGTTGAAAATAAATTTCCGTTTGTAAAAAACGCCTGATTCCATATTATAGGAAACGCCATCATCTTCATAGTAGGTTATTTCATTATTTAATTTTCCGTAGTACAAATGCACAAATAACGTATCTGTTGGCTTCTGATCAAAACTTTGAACAGTTCGCTGCATTGGAATGATACTGCTCTCTTTCACAAAAACCGGCAAACGATGTAATGGGGATTCTACAATTACTTCCGAATTTGCGTCAAATTTTTTGTCGTTATAAAAATCATAATAATTATTTGCCGGAAAATATACTTTGCAAAAATTTTCAGTACTTCTCACCGGAGCAATTAACAATGCATCACCAAATAAATATTGATTTTGATAAGTAGAATAATAAATTTTATTATCATACGGATAGCCGATAGCAAGTGATTTATTTACGGGTAAGCCGGTAGTGCTGGCATGATAAAATTCTGAATATAAATAAGGCATTAATTGATACCGCAATTGTATATAATATTTTGCAATTGCCTCCGTTTCCTCTCCATAACTCCAGGGTTCAGAGTCTTTTAAATTATAGGCTTTATGACTTCTGAAAAAAGGTGTAAATACTCCGAGTGTTATCCAACGTGTATATAATTCTTTGGTTGCATCTGCTGCAAAACCTCCAACATCTACACCGCAGTTTGCAACTCCGCTTAGTCCTAAACTATTTAATAACCGCACACCTAATAATAAATGATCATCTGTTGGTGTATTATCACCCGTCCATACCGTGGAATACCGTTGAATACCTGCATAACCACTTCGCGTTAATACAAATGGACGTTGATTTGCCAATAATTTTTTAGTTCCCTCATAGGTTGCTCTTGCCATTTGCATTCCATAAATATTTCTTCCTGTAAGGCCATTGCCTCCATTTCCATCATAATTAAATTCCACAAGTGAAGGAAATTTTTGGCCCCAGGTTGCCGGTTCATTCATATCGTTCCAAAAACCAATAATTCCCTGATCCACGTAATTTTTAAAACTATTTCCCCACCATGCCCTGGTTTCAGGAAGTGTAAAATCAGGAAAATTACATACACCAGGCCATACCTCAGCGGCGTAATTTGTTCCGTCGGGATATTTCAAAAACAGATCATTTTTTATTCCTTCTTCATATGCAGTATATCCCTTTTCCACTTTAATTCCGGGGTCAACAATTATTGCAGTGCGAACGCCCATACCTTTTAAAGTATTCAACATATTTTCCGGTTGCGAAAAACGAATTGCATCCCAGGTAAATATTTTATAGGCATCCATATAATGAATATCCAAGTAAATTACATCCAGCGGTATTTGTTTTTCGCGAAATGTTCTTGCAACATTTAATACTTCGGTATCGGGAAAATAACTCCATCTGCATTGCTGAAATCCTAGACTCCATTGTGAAGGCATTGGTGTTTTTCCGGTGAGATCGGTATAGGAAGAAATAATTCCCTCCACACCGGAATGATAAATAAAATAATAATTTAAATCACCTTCTTCAACTGTAAAAGAAGAAAAACGCATATTAGAAGCACCGAAATTAAAATGTGTTTTAGAAGTATTATCCAAAAAAATACCATAACATAAACTGTCGTGTAACCCTATAAAAAAAGGGATGGAAACATACATCGGATCGGTTCCGGGGCCATATCCAAAAACATCGGTATTCCAATTTACATAACCATTTCCACGTCTGTTGAGGTCACCTGTTTTTTCACCCAGACCGATAAAACGTTCATCGGGAAAGAGTTTTTTATAGGAGGATATTTCGTTACCGGTCGTCAGCGTTCCGAATTCATCGTCACTGTTTATGAGTTGATTTTTATTATTATAAAAAGAGATATGCAATTTATCTTTTGTGATAATTACTTTAAGTGAATCGGTAGTGAGTTTAACAGAATTTACATCCTCTTCAATATTTGTTTTAGTTGTGGTTTGCAAAGCAATAACTGCATACGAAAAATCGTCTGCGGGAACTTTTTCACTAATCCGTATTCTGATAATATTCGCTGAATAAACATTAACTTTTATATATCCGTTTTCTCCCTTGATCTCAAGCTCCTGCAATCCTGCTTTAAGGGATTGAAATTTACCAATTGGAATATTGCCAGTGTTGACCGTTTGTGAATTTGCCACTAAAAAAAGGATTAAAAACACTAGGGTATTTGATATTTTCAGAAATATGTGTCTAATTTGCATAAGCTATGCTATTGTGCATGTAAAAGTATAAAAGTAACTCAATGAATCAAACCTCGATCAAGACAAATTATGGCGCACTTTCCACACTGGTAAGTGTATTTTTTTTCTGGGGATTTATTGCGGCGGGAAATGGAGTATTCATACCATTTTGCAAACATTATTTTCAGTTGGATCAGTTTCAATCGCAATTGATAGATTTTGCATTTTATGGGGCATATTACATAGGTGCATTGTTACTCTTTGTTTTCAGTATGGTGCGCAAACAGGATCTGGTTTCAGGGTGGGGATATAAAAAAAGTATTGTAAACGGATTGCTTTTTTCCTTTATAGGTTCTATTGCCATGATAATAGCCGTTAATTACGGTGGATTTACTGCCGTATTGATGAGTTTATTTACTGTAGCACTTGGATTTTCGTTGCAACAAACTGCTGCACAACCATTTTCTATATCATTAGGTGATCCGGCAACAGGAAATTCACGTATTACTTTAGGAGGTGCTGTAAATTCATTTGGAACAACCATAGGTCCAATAGTAGTTGCATTAGCACTTTTCGGCTCTACAACTATAACCGATGAAAAAATAAATTCGCTGGAATTAAATTCTATAACACTTTTATATTGTGGTATTGGATTTTTGTTTCTTTTATGTGCTGCACTCTTTTTTACTTCAAAAAAAGTTCCTTCCGGAATTTCTGACAGCAATGTAGAAAAAGCGAATAAGGCGCTTAGTACACTTATAACAATTACGGTTTTGCTAATTGTAATATTCACCGTTGTATTCTCTAGTTATAATACTGCTGATGCTGCAAGGGTAGAAGCATTAAAAGCTGAAGTAGCAAATACAATAAATATTAATGCCGACCTTTTAACAGAGAAATTAAATGAAATAAAGGAATTAAATGCGCCTATGGAAATGAAAAGGATGGTACTATTGGGCACTGCATTTGTTGTTGTGTTTGGTGGATTATTATTTGCAAAAGGAAGAGCGAAAAAAAATCCGGAAGGTTGGGGAGCACTACATTATCCGCAATTAGTTTTGGGTATGTTGGGGATTTTTACTTACGTAGGAGTTGAAGTTACCATCCAAAGTAATTTATCAGAATTATTGAAGCAGGAAGCCTTTGGTGGATTACAGGCTGCACAGATCTCGCCTTATATTTCTATGTATTGGGGAAGTTTAATGATAGGCAGATGGGCTGGTTCCATTGCTGTTTTTTCAGTTGCCGGTTTACGTAAAAAATTGTTACTGATTTTTGTGCCAATTATTGCTTTTGGTGTAATCATACTCGTAAATTCGATAGCCGGAAGTGATATGCGACCACTCTATGCATATATTGTTTGTGTTGCTGTTCAAATAGGAGCATTCTTTATTGGCAGAGATAAACCAGCCAGAACATTATTTATTTTTAGTGCTTTGGGATTATTAGCAATGTTAATTGGTTTGTTCACAACCGGAACAGTAGCAATTTATGCATTTTTAAGTGGAGGTTTATTCTGTAGTATTATGTGGCCGAATATTTTTGCATTATCTGTTACAGGATTAGGAAAATATACATCACAGGGTTCCGCTTTCCTTATAATGATGATATTAGGGGGTGGAGTAATACCACCTATTCAGGGAAAACTAGCTGATATTATCGGCATTCATCCTTCTTATTGGATTCCTGTTGGATGTTTTCTGTATCTGGCTTGGTTTGCGATAAGGGTTAGTAAAATTTTACAGAAACAGGGTATTGCAGTGGATGGCGCAAGTGGGGGACATTAAATTATTATTCCTTCGATTGTGTTTTTAATCTCAGATTTTATTTCATCCAAAGTTACCGATACGTTACTTCGGTCTCTTTCAATGAAACCTCGACCTCACAGGTTTCTAAAACCTGTGCAGGTCTGAGGGAAATAAACCTATCAAAAATATTCACTTCCACATTAGTAGGCCTCAACCTCACAGGTTTCGAAAACCTGTGCAGGTCTTAGAGAAATAAACCTATC
Source organism: uncultured Chitinophagales bacterium (assembly GCA_964638865.1). Taxonomy (GTDB): domain Bacteria; phylum Bacteroidota; class Bacteroidia; order Chitinophagales; family BACL12; genus UBA7236. Next base: position 43,259 of record CAZXBG010000008.1, read on the forward strand.
AAAAATGTTCACTTCCACATTAGTAGGCCTCGACCTCACAGGTTTCTAAAACCTGTGCAGGTCTGAGGGAAATGAACCTATCAAAAATATTCACTTCCCAATCAGTAGTTGGTGAGGTGGAAAGTTAAAAAAGGTTGCCACGAACCTGACTGCCGTAAAGCAGTTGCACGAATGAACAGCCGAAGGGAAGGGGGTATATTGTAAAATTTATTTTTTATT
>CAZXBG010000009.1:0-30608 GCA_964638865.1 uncultured Chitinophagales bacterium
ACTCATTACTCGTTGGGCATAGTTAAACTTCAATCGTGAGTCAAGGCTACTCCCCACTCACTGCTCCCCACGCACCCCATTGCTCTATTTGCACTAAAAAAAACGCCGATGAAAACACCGACGTTTTAAATATACTAAAAAGTATTATTAATTATTAGCGGAAGGTTCCCTTTCAGGGCGATCCATTAATACTTTTCTGGATAATTTATATTTACCTGTTTTGCGGTCAATGTCCAATAATTTCACTTTTATTTTATCACCTTCCTTTAAAACACCCTCTAAAGTTTCGAGGCGAGCCCAGCTTACTTCAGAAATATGTAGCAACCCTTCTTTACCCGGTAAAAATTCCACAAAAGCTCCGTAAGGCATTATGGATTTTACTTTTGCATCATATACATCTCCAATATCAGGAACTGCAGTAATTCCTTTTATTTTAGAAACAGCAGCTTCAATACTTTCTTTGTTTGGTGATGAAATATTAATGATACCAAATTCGCCAACTTCTTCAATGGAAATTTCAGCGCCGGTTTCACGCTGCATTTCCTGAATTATTTTTCCACCAGGCCCTATCACTGCTCCAATAAATTCTCTTGGAATTTGCATCATCACAATTCTTGGTGCATGTGGTTTATAATCGGTGCGCGGTGCAGTCATTGTTTTACCCATTTCATTTAAAATGTGTAACCTTCCGGCTTTTGCCTGAAGTAATGCTTCCTTCACAACACCAAAACTCAATCCATCCACTTTAATATCCATTTGAGTTGCAGTAATTCCATTCACAGTACCTGCAACTTTAAAATCCATGTCTCCAAGATGATCTTCATCTCCAAGTATATCACTTAAAATGGCATAACGCGTCATATTCGGTTCAGATATTAATCCCATTGCAATACCAGCAACAGGTCTTTTAATTTGAATACCTGCATCCATTAATGCCAATGTTCCCGCACAAACTGTTGCCATACTGCTCGAACCATTTGACTCCAGAATATCGGAAACAACACGAACAGTATACACATTATCTTCCGGAAGTGCCCATCTCAAAGCGCGCATTGCTAAATTTCCATGGCCAACTTCTCTTCTTCCCAAACCACGCATTGGTTTTGCTTCTCCTGTTGAAAATGGCGGGAAATTATAGTGCAATAAAAATTTACTTGTACCTTCATGTACAACACCGTCAATTAATTGTTCGTCTCTTTTTGATCCGAGTGTAACTGTTGTTAATGATTGTGTTTCACCTCTTGTAAAAACTGCTGATCCGTGAGCGGAAGGAAGATAATCCACTTCGCACCAAATATCGCGAATCTCATCCATTCTTCTTCCGTCTAAACGCTGTTTATCCGTTAAGATCATTTCACGCATTGCATGTTTTTCTATGTCGTGATAATAAGTAGAAATAAATCCGCCTTTTTCTGCTAATTCTTCCGGAGAAAATAAAGAGACAAATTCTTCTTTCACTTTTTTAAATGCATCGTGACGTTCTTCTTTTTTAGAAGGCATGTGCGCAACTGCACTTACTTTATCATATAATTCTCTCCACATTCTGGCGCGAAGATCTTCATCATGTGTTTCGTGACTGTACTCGCGTTTCGTTTCTTTTCCTGCCATTTTTGTGAATTCAGACAAAACTTCACATTGCATCTGAATTGTTTGATGTGCAATACGAATTGCTTCCAGCATATCGTCTTCCGTGATCTCTTTCATTTCACCTTCCACCATCACAACGTCTTTGTGACTTCCTGCAACTATCATGTCGATATCAGAAAGCGCCAATTCACTGCGAGTCGGGTTGATGATAAAATTTCCATTCACTCTGCCCACTCTTACTTCTGAAATAGGACCATTAAATGGAACATCAGAAACTGCCATAGCTCCGGCAGCTGCAAAACATGCAAGTGCATCGGGTAGAATTTCTTTGTCGAGAGAGATCAAAGTAACCAACACCTGTGTTTCTGCATGATAATTATCAGGGAACATCGGTCGCATTGCTCTGTCGATGAGACGGCTTATCAAAATTTCATATTCTGAAGGACGTGCTTCGCGTTTTAAGAATCCACCCGGTAATCTTCCTGCAGATGCATAATTTTCGCGATAATCTACAGTAAGCGGCATAAAATCCACTCCAGCTTTTGCTTCCTTTGCTGACACTACCGTTGCCAGTAACATTGTTTCGCCACAACGCACTACTACGGAGCCGTCGGCTTGTTTTGCCAGTTTTCCTGATTCAATGGAAATTGTTTTTCCATTGCCCAGGTCTATGGTCTTTGTGATCGGATTTGGTTTCATTGTTTAATTAAAATTTATGAGCAGGAGTTTGAAGTAATTTTTTGGGGTTGTTTTATCAGGGAAAATATTTTTAATCAAACTCCACACCCGTGTTAAAAAATAGAATTCGAAAACTGCCACTTTCCTAGTGACTGTTCCAATTTCTTTAAAATAAAAAATGGGCTATGGGGTAATAAAATTTCCTCATAGCCCAAGAATATGTTCATAAATGAATTATCTGCGGATATTTAACTTCTCTATCAATGAGCGATATCCTACGACATCTTTTTTCATGATATAATTTAAGAACCTGCGGCGTTTGCCTACCAACATCAATAAACTGCGTTTTGTTGCGAAGTCTTTTTTGTTTTCTTTCAGATGTTCGGTTAGGTGATTGATACGTGCCGTAAACAGCGCTATCTGTGCTTCCACCGAACCTGTATTTGTTTCAGAACCACCGTGTTCCTTAAAAATTTCTTTCCTCTTTTCTGATGATACTACTGGCATTGTATTTTTGCTTTTTGAATTGAGGAGCAAAGATAGAAGATTTTATTCGAATTACAAAGTTAGGTTGAAAAGGTTGAAAAAGGTTGAAGGGGTTTAGTACGGAGGAAATACCATTACTTTTTGACAAACTGTTTACTGCGACTGTGACTACGACTTTTCAATACTGTTTACTACGGAGCAAAATCTCCAATGTTACGAACTGCCAACTGCCACTGCCCACTGCTCCCCCTTCACTCCCCCATCAAATGCTCAATCAAAACCGAAACTTTTTTTTTCAAATCCTTTCTCTCCACAATAATATCTAAAAATCCACTTTCCAAAACGAATTCTGCCGATTGGAATCCTTTAGGAAGGTCTTTTTTGATGGTTTCTTTTACAACACGAGGGCCTGCAAATCCGATAAGGGCTTTGGGTTCTGCGATATTTATATCACCCAACATTGCATAACTTGCTGTTACTCCGCCGGTTGTGGGATCGGTGCAGAGTGAAATATAAGGTAATTTATGTTTGGATAAGAGGGTCAGTTTTGCCGAAGTTTTTGCCATTTGCATGAGCGAAAATCCGCTTTCCATCATTCTGGCACCCCCCGATTTTGAAATGATCATTAGTGGCAGATGATGTTCCACACAATGGTCTATTGCACGGGAAATTCTTTCCCCCACCACAACACCCATACTGCCTCCTATAAATTCGAAGTTCATACAACAAATTACTGTCTCACTACCCTCCATTTTACCGACTCCTACACTCAATGCATCTGTATAATTTGATTTTTTGAGGGCATCCTGCAAACGCGTTTCATAATCTTTAATATCCTTGAAGTTTAACGCATCTTTCGACATGATATTTTCAAATAATAATACATGTTCACCTGCATCAAAAAAAATGGAAAAATATTCGTTGGAACCTATTCTACCGTGGTAATTACAGGCAGGACAGCACCAGAGTTTATCTTTATATTCTGCTGTGGTAGTAGTTTTTTTGCACTCAGGACAACGCCACCAAACACCTTCCGGCGTATCCAGTTTTTCTTCTGTTGGTGTGTCAATTCCGCGTCCTTTGCGTTTGAACCAGCTTACTTTTTCGGGTTTTTGTTCAGACATTCTGCAATCCCTTTTTTATGCTTGTTAAAAATAAATTTCTAACAAAAACAAATTAAATATTTGGATAAACGAAATTACGCAATAGTAACTTCTTTCGATAAGTAAACATCTTGTATGGCATTTAAGATGCCAACACCTTCTTTCATAGGACGTTGGAAAGCTTTTCTACCGGAAATAAGTCCCATTCCACCTGCGCGTTTATTGATAACTGCCGTAATTACTGCTTCATTTATATCCGCTTCGCCAGTAGATGCTCCACCGGAGTTGATCAAACCTGCGCGACCCATATAACAGTTTGCAACCTGATACCGGCAAAGGTCTATCGGATGATCTGTAGTTAATTCTTCATAAATCCTTTTATCATTTTTACCGTATGCCGATTCCTTCGTGTTTAATGCAAGGTATCCACCGTTATTTTCCGGAAGTTTTTGTTTGATGATATCTGCTTCAATCGTTACTCCTAAATGATTTGCCTGTCCGCTAAGGTCAGCACTCAGGTGATAGTCGACACCATCTTTTTTGAACGCCGGATTTCTCAGGTAACACCATAAAATAGTTCCCATTCCCAATTCATGCGCATATTCAAATGCTTCCCTTACCTCCTCCAATTGTCTTGTTGACTCCTCAGAACCAAAATAAATTGTGGCGCCAATTGCAGCAGCACCCAAATTCCAACAAGATTTTACAGAGGCGAACATTACCTGATCAAATTTATTGGGATAGGTTAAAAATTCGTTGTGATTTACTTTTACAATTAGTGGGATCTTATGCGCATATTTTCTTGCGATCATTCCCAAGCCGCCAAAGGTGGTGGCAACAGCATTACAACCGCCTTCCATAGCGAGTTTCACGATATTTTCCGGATCGAAATAAATTGGATTTTTAGCAAAGGATGCTCCTGCACTGTGTTCAATTCCTTGGTCAACAGGAAGAATAGATAAATATCCAGTATTTGCAAGACGGCCATTACCGTACATTTGTTGTAAGTTTCTCATTACCTGAGGATTGCGATCAGAACCTACCCAAATGCGATCCACAAAATCCGGTCCCGGTAAATGAATATTTTCTTTTAATATGGTTTTTGTCTCGTGATTTAAGAGATAGTCGGCTTTATCGCCGAGCAGACTTACAATTTTGTTAATGGACATGCTGTTTGTATGTTTAAGTTCAATATTAATATAGTTGTGCAACCCGGATAGGGAGGAACAACGGCAAAAATAACAAACCCCGATAACAATTACCGGGGTTGCTGTTGGCCGACTAGGGCTCGAACCTAGACTCTTCTGAACCAAAATCAGACGTGTTGCCAGTTACACTATCAGCCAATTTTTTGATTTTAGAGTTGCAAAGATATTTTATTGCGGGCAAGGAAACAAATACAACGGTTAAAAGATTGCGGTTTTTAATGTTCAAACGACCAATGTTTTAAGAGGTATTATTTTTTCTCAATGCCTAAATCAGGAAAAAGGGAGCCACGCACCTGCCTACGAAAGTTATCGGGCTGGTGCACAAATGAACAGCGGAAGGGAGGGTTGTTTGTATTTTAAAATTTATTTACGCATTTGTTATTCGTGCATTCGTGGCTCCTTTTCTTTTCATGCATATTGTGGAGAAAAAAAAGGGGTTGCCACAAACCTAACTGCCGACAGGCACTTACACGAATGAACAGCCAAAAGGAGCGGGTTGGTTGATTTCTAAGATTTATCGACCTATTTTCATTCGTGCATTCGTGGCTAATTTTTTCATCCGTATTGTGGGTTAAAAAAAGGTTGCCACGAATGCACGAATGAACAGCCGAAGGGAGGGTTATTTGTATTATGACATACATTTTTTTATTCTTGCACCTGCCCGACGACTTTGGCAGGCGGGTTCGTGGCTAATTTTTTCATCTGTATTCTGGATGAAAAAGGTTGCCACGAATAAATAGCCGAAGGGAGGGGTGTTTGTATTCTTAAGGAATGTTTTAAATGGTATTATTTTTTAGTGCATTCTTTTCCCGCTTAGTTCCAATTCCTTCATGACATCTGCCTCAAACTGCAACCATTCTGCCCATCGCATTTTTACTTTTTCTGCGCCTACATATTCATTTGCCAATTCTATAAATAACCTGTAATGCCCTGCCTCACTGATCATAAATTCCCGATAAAAGAATTTTAGGTCATCATCCTTTAAATTTTCACTCAGTAATCGAAATCTCTCACAACTTCGTGCTTCGATTAATGCAGCAAATAATAATTTTTCCAGCATCTGATCCTCTTTTGTTCCTCCCTTTCTCTGAAATTTTACCAATTGTGCAACATATTCATCACTGCGTTGATTACCTAATTTTAAATTGCGTTTTTTTAATTCCTTTAAAACCATTCTGAAATGCCCCCATTCTTCGGTTACTATCGGAGCTAATTCCTCCACTAATCTTTCGCGATAGGGATACTGTTGGATAATTGATATAACAGTAGATGCCGCTTTCTGCTCACAATAGGCATGATCAGTAAGAATTTCCTCTAAACTCATTTCCGCAAGATCAACCCAACGCGGGTCAGTGGGTAATTTTAAACCTAACATTTCAGATATTTGTACAAATTTACAAATGCCGAAAAAGATTCTGGTCATTCGTTTTAGTTCTATCGGAGATATTGTGCTCACTACGCCTGTTTTGCGCTGTTTAAAAACGCAATTGCCCGACGTGGAAATTCATTATGCTACCAAAAAACAATATGTATCCATTTTAGAGGCAAATCCATACATTAGTAAAAGACATGTTTTAGAGGAAAAAAAATTACCGACTTTAGTACAACAACTCGCTGATGAAAAATTTGATTTGATACTGGATCTTCACAATAATTTGCGCAGCTTTTTAATACGCTCCAATCTCAACGTAGAAGCACGAAGATTTAATAAACTTAATTTTCAGAAATGGCTGATGGTCAATTTTAAAATAAATAAACTGCCTCAAAAACATATTGTAAACCGTTATTTAGATACTGTAAAAGATTTTGGAATTATAAACGATGAAAAAGGTTTAGATCATTTTATTCCCCGAAAAGATAAAATAGATGTAAATTCCTTCCCTCCTATTTTTAAAAATGGATATTATGTTTTTGTAGTAGGAGCCAAACATTTTACAAAAAAACTACCGGTAAAAAAAGCAATTGAACTGTGTGCACAATTATCCAAACCCATTGTATTAATTGGTGGTAAGGAGGATATGGAAAAAGGGGTGAAAATTGCTGCAAGTAACCCGGATCGAATTTTAAATACCTGTGGAAAATATAATATTAACCAATCTGCCTCCATCATAGAACAATCTGCACTCGTGATCACCCATGATACCGGAATGATGCATATTGCTGCAGCCCTAAAAAAGGAAATTATTTCAATTTGGGGAAACACAATACCTGAATTTGGAATGTATCCCTATTTTGGAAATACATTAAATCTGGAAAATCAAAGGTCAACCCATAAAATTCTGGAAGTTCAGGGCCTTTCCTGTCGCCCTTGCTCCAAGATCGGTTTTGATGCTTGTCCTAAGGGGCATTTCAAATGCATGCTCGAAATAGACCTGAGACTACTTAAATCGTTGTAAATCACTGTAAATCATGTGTTTTGATGGACAAAAATCCAACAGATTATCCGTAACTTTGCAACCTAATATTTTTTTACATGGACGAAAATGCCTTGCTGAATATTTCTCCTATTGATGGTAGATACCACTCCAAAGTATCAGAATTATCTGACTATTTTTCTGAATATGCGTTAATCAAATTCAGAATTTATGTTGAGATAGAATATTTTATTGCACTTACTGAATTACCAATCGCTCAATTAAAAGATTTTGACAGCGACAATAGAAGTAAATTAAGAAAAATTTATAAGAAATTTAATATTGATGAATGTAAACGAATAAAAGAATCGGAACAAAAAATAAACCATGATGTAAAGGCTGTTGAATATTATTTAAAAGATAAATTTGAAGACCTCGGTTTTGGCAAATGGAAGGAGTTCATACATTTTGGATTAACATCGCAGGATATAAATAATACTGCCATACCTATTTCATTTCGGGATTCACTGATAGATGTTTATGCTCCATTGTTGGAAGATCTTATTAATATGCTAAGTGAAATGGCAATAGCTTGGACAAAGATTCCGATGCTTGCAAGAACCCATGGTCAACCTGCATCACCAACTATGCTGGGAAAAGAAATAAGAGTATTTATTGAGCGATTGAGCAAACAAAGAAATGTTTTTAATTCTATACCCTTCAGTGCAAAATTTGGCGGAGCAACCGGCAATTTTAATGCACATTTTGTAGCCTATCCGGATATTGACTGGATATTATTTGCAGATGAATTTGTTTCTGCACGTTTAGGTTTAGAGCGATGCAGATATACTACACAAGTTGAACATTACGATAATTTGGCTGCAGCATTCGATGGTTTAAAAAGAATAAATACCATTTTGATAGACATGTGCCGCGATTTCTGGACCTATATTTCCATGGATTATTTTAAACAAAAAATAAATAAGGATGAGGTGGGAAGTTCAGCAATGCCGCATAAGGTAAATCCGATCGATTTTGAAAATGCAGAAGGTAATCTCGGAATTGCAAATGCGATATTCGAACATCTATCTGCTAAATTACCGATCTCCCGTCTACAACGCGATCTTACCGACTCAACAGTTTTAAGAAATATCGGAGTTCCCATGGCACATTCCGTAATTGCATTTAAATCAATTTTAAAAGGTTTGAAAAAAATGCAGGTGAATGAACAGAAAATTCACGAAGACCTGGACAATAATTGGGCTGTAATTTCGGAAGCCATACAAACAATTTTGCGCCGCGAAGGATATCCTCAACCTTACGAAGCACTAAAAGATTTGACCCGTAACGGAGAAAAGATCACAAAAGAAACAATGCGTATATTTATTGACGGACTAGACATCACCGAAGATATTAAAGAACAATTAAGAGGCATTAGTCCTTTCAACTACACCGGTATGCGTTATTTCTGATATTCAATTATATTATTCCATGTCAGAAAAAAAACAAATCGAAAATATCGATTACTACATAAATAAAGACGGCCTACTTGTTTTTACCGCTAAATATTTATTGGAAAGAGGATACTGTTGCGCAAACGGATGTTTCCATTGTCCATACAGGGCGAAGGAAACAAAATAGAACCGAATTGCCGATGGGATGGGACTTATATGGTTAATAATGTTTGCATGGTTTGCAAAAGCTTCCTGCTTGCCGGATTCACGACTCACCGCTCACCACTCGCCATTAATTAAATCGTATCGCTTTAATAGGTTGAATTTTGGCAACAAGTAGGGAGGGGATAATTAAAAACACCAATGAAATAATAAACGTACCGGCATTTATTGCGAGCACCCATAAAATATTTATCTGAACAGGTGCCGTAGATACATAATAAGATTCTTCAGGCAATTTAATAAATCCGAATTGTTGTTGCAGAATACATAATCCCAATCCTACTAAATTGCCCCATAACATTCCGCGCAAAATGATATTAGACGCATTCAGCAAAAATATTTTTCGGATAGAAGCATTATTGGACCCAAGTGCTTTTAAAACACCGATCATATTAGTTCGTTCGAGAATAAGAATGAGTAAACTGGTAACCATATTAATTAAAGCAACCAAAATCATAAGCGTTAAAATTATCCATTCATTTACTTTCTGCAAATTCAACCAATCAAATACACTGGGAATTATCTGTTGAATAGTTTGCACATCCCAGAATGGATCCGCTTTTTTATCTACCAGTTTTTCAATTTCGCCGGTCTTTTCAGGATCGTCCACAAATACTTCATACCCCCCGATCTGATCTGCCTGCCAATTATTTAAACGTTGTATATGTCGTATGTCTACCAATACAAATAATTTATCGAATTCTTCCAGACCTGTATTGTAAATGCCATTTATTCTTAATTTCCGGTACATTTGTTCGTAATCGCCATTTTCCTTTTGGTCGATGATGTGTATTAACACACTATCTCCAATCACAAAATTTAAACGGTCGGCAGTTGACCTTGAGATAACCATTCCTCTTGAAACAAGCGAATCAGTGAGGGTAATTCCCTTTCCATCCAACATGAATTTATCAAATTGTTCCCAATCAAAATCAGCACCAATTCCCTTTAAAATAATGCCTTCGATATCGGTCTTCGTTCTGATAATGGCCGCCTTTCTTGCATAAACCTGCATTCCTGTAACCCCCGAAATCTTTTGCACCTCCTCCACAAATTCCTGTTTGCGTGGAATAGGTTCATCATCAAATGAATTCCGTAAACTCTGTTTTGCAATATTCACATGTCCCCAAAATCCATACACTTTATCAGAAATTGTTGATCGAAAACCATTCACCAGTGATGTGGATATGATCATAACTGCAAGACTCAAAGCAATTGCAACGCGTGCTATCCCGATAATCAATCTCGAAAAAGAGCGTTCTTTATTATGGAGTATTCGTTTAGTAACAAAAAATTCAAACCACATCAGCAATTACTTTATAACTTTGGCGTTAGTTTTGAAATAGACCTATACATGAATGTACTTTTTTCTTCCATACTTTGTTTACTTCTCACAAACGCCTGTAAAAATAGGGAATCTACAATTGATATAAATTCGGAAAATACAGCAAATTTTTTTTCCCATGATAGCAGTTCGCTATATGCTACGGATATTCTCACCGGAGCTGATCAAACGGCGCTTTGGTTACCGCTGCTCAAAGGAAAATATGTTTCCTGTGTAGTAAATCAAACCTCTGTTATTGGAAAAACGCATGTTGTTGATTCCATTTTAGGATCCGGCATTAATGTAGTTAATATTTTTGCACCGGAACATGGATTTAGGGGAACAGAGGATGCGGGTGCTACAATTTTAAATTCAAAAGATACAAAAACTGGCCTGCAGGTAATTTCATTGTATGGCGCAAATAAAAAGCCGCAATGGAATGACATTGCTGATGCCGAAATAATCATTTTTGATATTCAGGATGTTGGTGCACGTTTTTATACTTATATTTCTACCCTGCATTATGTAATGGAAGCCTGTGCAGAAAATAAAAAACAACTTATCATTCTCGATCGTCCTAATCCAAATGGATTTTATGTGGATGGTCCCATTTTACAAAAAGAATTTTCCTCCTTCGTTGGCATGCATCCTGTTCCCATTGTGCACGGAATGACTATTGGAGAATATGCGCAAATGATAAACGGTGAAAAATGGCTTGCGAATGGTGTGCAATGTGATATTATTGTGATTCCATGCAAAAATTACGATCACAAAAAATATTATGAAGTAAAAATTCCGCCTTCCCCAAATTTAAAATCGATGAAGGCAATTTATTTGTATCCTTCTCTTTGTTTGTTTGAAGGAACAAATGTGAGTGTTGGGAGAGGGACGGATAAACCATTTGAAATTTTTGGATCTCCCTATTTACCTGAATTTGTATTGGGTGATCATACAGCACAGATTGACTTTACCCCAAAATCAGGGATCGGTTCTAAAGCACCGCCATTTATGAATCAAAAATGTTATGGCTTTGATTATTCCGTTTTAGATCCATTTTTTATTCGAAACCGCATCATCGGTAATGGTTTAAGTTTACATGAAATCACCACCTCTTATAAATTTTTTGAAGATAAAAATAAATTTTTCCTTGAAAATAATTTCTTCAATAAGTTAGCAGGTAATGAAGAATTGATGCAACAAATAAAAGCCGGTTTAAGTGAGGAAGAAATTAAATTGAGTTGGCAAGATGATCTCATAACCTTTAAACAAATCAGAAAAAAATATTTACTTTATCCCGATTTCGAATAAATGCAACACAATCTCAAAATAATTTACATGGGCACTCCCGAATTTGCAGTTCCGGGATTAAAAATATTATTGGAAAACGGATTTAATATTGTTGCAGTAGTAACCTCTCCTGATAAACCTTCCGGAAGAGGATTACAACTACATAAGTCGCCTGTAAAACAATTTGCCTTGGCAAACAACATTTCAGTTTTACAGCCCGAAAAATTAAAAAATGAAGATTTTATAACTCAGCTGCGATCTTACCATGCCGATCTTCAGGTTGTAGTGGCATTTCGCATGTTGCCGGAAATAGTCTGGAACATGCCAAGGCTTGGAACCCTTAATTTACATGCTTCACTTCTGCCCGATTATAGAGGAGCTGCTCCAATTAATCATGTTATAATCAATGGGGAAAAAGTTACCGGAGCTACCACTTTTTTTCTGAAACAGGAAATAGATACAGGTGATATTCTTTTATCTGAAAAAATAAATATTGAAGAAGAGGATGATGCGGGTTCTTTACATGATAAATTAATGAATTTAGGCGCCGAATTAATTTTAAAAACGGTAATTCAAATTGAGGACGAAAAATACAGACTAATACCTCAAACAACATCCTCCCAAAAAATTGCACCTAAAATATTTAAAGAAAACTGTTTGATCAATTGGAACAACTCCGGTGAAAACATTCGAAATTTTATTCGGGGATTATCGCCATACCCGGGAGCATTTACTATTTTAAATAACAAATCCCTAAAAATTTTCAAAGTGGAAAAAGAATTAAATGCCCTCAAGGAGACACCCGGAAAATTAATTTCAGATAATAATTCCTTTATTAAATTTGCAACTAACGATGGTTACATACATGTTCTGGAACTGCAATTAGAAGGCAAAAAAAGAATGTCCACTCCCGAATTCTTAAGGGGAAATAAGTTGTAATCTGCGAAAAAAATGCTCGCAAATAGGTGTAATGTGTTTAAATTGCCGGCTTCAGTTTGACTTTTTATTGTACCCATGTTCTATTTAATTTATTCTCGCAAAGGCGCAAAGATGTGGTTTATGTTTAAATTGCTCGCTTCATTTTATCTTTTTACTGCAGATTTGTTTTATTTTATTTTTTCTCGCAAAGCCGCAAAGAAGTGTTATGTGTTTAAATTGCTTGATGCATTTTATCTTTTTATTACAGATTTGTTTTATTTTATTTTTTCACACTATGAAATAATTACTATAAGTTAGAAAAATATACGAAAACCACCTTATTCCACCCCACAAACCTTTGCGCCTTTGCGTGAAAAAAAACACCCTTCGAAAAAAAACACATCATTACTTATAAACACACCCTTTGCGGAAAAAACACAAACCTTTGCGTGAAAAAAATCAGAACCATCTGATTTTTCTGAATACCATGTAAAGTATCACTGAAACCAAAACGGCAAGAAACATAATGATATAAAATCCATTTACATTATGATCAAATGGCAGCGTAATAAAATTCATTCCAAAAAAACTTGCAATTAACGTTGGAACCATTAATATGATGGTAATGGATGTCAATCGTTTCATCACCGAGTTCAGATTATTGGAAATAATGGAACCAAAAGCATCCATAGTGCCGTTTAAGATATTGGTATAAACAGTGGCCATTTCCAGCGCCTGACTGCTGTCGATAATAATATCGCTCAGGTAATCATTTTTTTCTTCGTCGTTTTTAATGCCGAGAAAATTAGTGCGCTGAATTTTCATCATCAGCAATTCGTTGGCACGCAGATCCGTTACAAAATACACTAATGATTTTTGAATATTCAACAACTTTGCAAGTTCCGTATTTCTACTCGAATGCATCAATTCCTTTTCAATGAGGTAACGCTTTTTATTCATTTCATTCAAATACTGAATAAAATAAAAAACGTTTTTCTCAAATATCTTCATCACGATCATTTCTTTTTGATTCGGCGATAAATGTTTTATCGCAATAGAGAAGAACCAGTCAATCACTTTATTTTGTGCTGAACTGATGATGATATTATAATCGTTGGTGAGAATGATACCAATTGGAATAGTAATATAAAATGCGTCGTTATCAATGCTGTTCTCCATATCGTTTTCGATAGGAATATTGATCACGATTAGTTTTACATTATCGTCCTGCTCAAAGCGGGAACGCTCGTTTATATCTATGGAGTCAAGTAAATAATCGATTGGAATATCAATTGCGTTGCTTAAAGTTGCAAGGCGTTTGTGATCGAAGGGAGGGTGTACATTTATCCAGCAGTCTTTTTCAGGCCTTTCGATCTCTACAATCGCATTATCTGTTTTTTTGTAGTATTTGATCATGACTCTCCATCTGGACGGTTAAAAATTTGGACGCGCAAAGATAGCCTTTTATATCTACAATCAAAAAGATTCTGTTATTGTGCAGTGTGGTGGGATAATGATCAGGGGTAGGCTACCTCACCAGCAAAAACAAATTCACCGGGACCGATCAGCCATATTTCTTCAAAACTATTATCAGCAGTTTTAGTAAATGCCACCCGGAGTGGTCCTCCCATAGTTTCCATATTTACAATATGTGATCCTGCTTCGAATTGTTTTTTCAAAACATAACAGATTGCAGCGGCAGTTACCCCGGTTCCACAAGAGAGCGTTTCCTCCTCCACTCCCCGTTCGTATGTTCTGATGTGCAGATTGCCATTTTGCTCCTCTAAAAAATTAATATTGATACCATCAGACATAAACGCCTCACTATACCGTATTGCTGCGCCGAATGTTTTGATATCCATTTTATTAAGCTCGGAAACAAAAGTGACATAATGCGGAGATCCCGTATTTAATTGCCAGTGGTTATCTCCAGCGATTACATTGTGCACGTTTTGCATCTTTAGAGAAACTATTTCCTTGTTTATAGTAGCCTCATGCTCCCCATCAACAGCAAGAAAACGATATTTCTCCTTAACCGGCCCAACCATTCTGACAAAATTTACCATACATCTGCCACCATTTCCGCACATCGAACTTTCTCTCCCGTCGGCATTGTAATAAATCATTTCAAAGTCATAATCCTTATGATTTTGCAGCAGCATAACGCCATCAGCACCAATTCCAAAATGTCGGTCGCATATTTTTGCAACCCAGGCGTCATTATTTCTGTCAATAATATTATCGCGATTATCGAAAATGATAAAATCATTTCCAGTTCCCTGATATTTATAAAACTTTAATAACATGAATTACGTTAAAAGCATTTAAAACCGTTAAATATAGTTAGCGAAAATACGACAATCTTTCAGTTTGCGTTTTGTGCATGAAATTTGTTGAATAGAATTAAAATAAAAAAATAAATATGAAAGTAAAAAATCTCTTTGTAACCGCCCTCATTGCAATTGTCAGCACAGTTGTAACATTGGCCATGTATGAAAAGTTTTATAACGGGGATTTTGGTGGATCGAACTCACTAGATAATCCCTTTCAACTAACTAGCGCTAATTTCCCTGTTGCCCCGAGTGGCATGGCTCCCGTAGATTTCACCTATGCTGCAGCTTTAACAACACCATCTGTGGTGCATGTAAAAACTACCTACAAACAAACAGGTTCCGCTGGAACGCAGGATGATATTTTTCGCCAATTTTTTGGTGATGATTTTAATTGGGGAGAAGGAAACCAACAGGCATCAGGTTCAGGGGTAATTATAAGCGACGATGGTTATATCGTTACAAATTACCATGTTGTAAAAAATGCAGATAAAATTCAGGTAGTATTTTTCGACAGGCACCAGGCAATTGCCGAATTGGTTGCCAGTGACCCATCCACAGATATCGCAGTTTTAAGAGTTGATTTGAAAGATCTTCCCAATATTAAATTCGGAGATTCTGATTCGGTGAGGGTTGGTGACTGGGTTATGGCAGTAGGAAATCCATTTGACCTAGCATCTACAGTTACCGCAGGAATTGTGAGTGCAAAGGGTCGCAAGATCGATATTTTGGGGGAGAATGCCTCTACACCTGTTGAGTCATTTATTCAAACAGATGCAGCTGTTAATCCCGGTAACAGTGGTGGTGCATTGGTGAATTTACAAGGTCAATTGATCGGAATAAATACAGCTATTGCAACCCCAACAGGCACTTTTGCAGGATATTCCTTTGCAGTTCCTGTAAATATTGTGAAAAAAGTGGTAGCTGACCTAACAAAATATGGTGTAGTGCAACGCGCTTATTTGGGCGTTGAAGTGGATGTTACGAAAGATGATTTGGGTGGTGTTTATGTATCCACAGTGGTAGATGGCTCCGGAGCGAAGGATGCAGGTATAGAAACTGGTGATATTATTACACATATAAATAATGCTCCTATTCAATCCTTCCCCGAATTACAGGAGCAGTTGAGTAAATATGGTCCCGGTGATAAAGTGAATGTAAATGTGATTCGCGACAAGGATCGCAAAAATTTAGTTGTCCTTTTAAAAAATCAAAAAGGTAATACAGAGATCGTAAAACGCGAGACAAATGAAATGGTGCAGAGTTTAGGCATTGAAACTGAGGATGTTAATACCAAAGAAGCAGAATATTATAATATTAATGGTGGCGTAAAAGTTACCGGAATTAAAAATGGAAAGATATATCAGCAGACCAGAATCCGAACTGGATTCATAATTACTTCAGTTGATGAAGAAAAAATTTCAAATTATAACGATTTGGCAAAAATTTTGCAGGATAAAGCTGGAAAGAATGTAATTATTGAAGGAATTTATCCGACTTTCCCGAACAAAATTTATAATTATGGGTTAAGTCTATAAGAAGATATAGGGTAATTGGGTTTTCAAATGTGAGCCCCGCTAAGATTTCTCTCGAAGTCCGCGGGGCTTTTTTATTTGCGAATATCCAAGCTTTGAAGCAAACCCTATCTATACATAACATCCTTCACAACATTCAACACCTTAGCTACATCCGGCAAATAATTAGCCACCAAATTCGGCGCGTAATGCATATTGGTATCAGAACCATTCACTCTTCTAACAGGAGCATCTAAATAATCGAAAGCATCTTTTTGTAATTGATATGCAATTTCTGCACTTATACCTCCGTAAGGCCAACTTTCATCCACTACAACAATTCTATTTGTTTTTTTGACTGATTCTACAATCGTATTTATATCGAGCGGACGAATTGTTCTCAGATCAATTACCTCTGCACTAATATTATCTTTTTCTAATTCCTGCGCTGCTTTTAAGGCAACTTTCATCATTTTATTAAAGGAAACGATCGTTACATCTGTTCCCTGTTTTTTAATATCCGCTTTCCCTATCGGAATGTAATATTCTTCTTCAGGCACTTCTCCCATTTCAGAATACATCACTTCGCTTTCCATAAAAATAACCGGATCGTTATCAATTATCGCCGATTTTAATAAACCTTTAGCATCATAAGGGTTAGATGGAGATATCACTTTTAATCCCGGAACATTTGCATACCAGTTCTCAAACATTTGTGAGTGCTGCGCTCCCAATTGACCTGCAGAACCCGAAGGGCCTCTGAACACTATCGGGCAATTAAATTGCCCACCACTCATCGACAACATTTTAGCTGCCGAATTTACTATCTGATCTATGGCGAGTAATGCAAAATTGAATGTCATAAATTCTACTATAGGTCTTAATCCGTTCATAGCCGCTCCTACGCCTATACCGGCAAAACCCAATTCAGCTATTGGAGTATCGATAATCCTTTTGGCTCCGAACTCGTCGAGCATGCCCTGACTCACCTTGTAAGCACCGTTGTAAACTGCCACTTCCTCCCCTATCAAAAAAACATTCGCATCCTTGCGCATTTCTTCATTCATGGCTTCCCTTAAGGCTTCTCTGAAACGTATTTCCCGCATTGTATCCTGAAATTTTGGCAAAAATAGGGAATCATAAGCGATTTATGCAGAATACTGCCCATTGCGAGCCGCGAAGCTCCGAACCAAACCCAATCAATATTCCCTAACTTCGCTTATAATATGAAACCAATCTACCACTATGCCACCGTAACCGAGGCGCTCACCAAATTAAAAGAACAAGGATATACAGTAGATTTTAATCTGGATGAAAATTGTATCAGTTGTGTTGGAAACAAATTCAGTGCCGATGAATTTGAAATAAAAGAAGTGTACCGATACGAAGGAAATACAGATCCTGCAGATCAGGCAACTGTGTATGCAATTGAATCAAGTACCGGTGTGAAAGGAGTTTTAGTTACTGGATATGGAATTTCTTCCGATGGAATTTATGCGGAGATATTGAAGAAGTTGCGTGGGTGATTATTTTACTTTTTTTTACAAATCGTTTCGCCATCACAACAGTGGGGAGTGGGGAGTGGGGAGTGGTGAGTGGGGAGTGGAGAGTGGGGAGTGGTGAGTGGTGAGTAAAATTTCAGCAACATTCATGCAATGAGTTATGAGTAATGAGTAATGAGTATATCCATGATAGCCGGAGCTAATTATCCCCGGCTGTTCCATTTGCTAATCTGCTAATTAAATAATTTGCTAATTATCTCCGCCTATTCCATTTGCTAATATGCTAATTAATTAATTTGCTAATTATCTCCGCCTGTTCCATTTGCTAATCTGCTAGTTAAATAATTTGCTAATTATCTCCCGCTTGATTTTGTTAAAATCTAATAACTGACATTCAGATGATAGTGCCTACATTCTAATATGTTTACTTTCCATAAAATTATGCGACTATGATGAAAAACCTACTTACTCTGATTTTGCCTGTACTTCTTTCCCAAAACATATTTGCTCAATATTTTACTAAAATTACAGAGGGCGATATTGTGAATACTTTATCCGACAGCCGCAGCTGCAACTGGGTTGACTTCAATAATGACGGTTGGCAGGATGTTCAGATTACAAATGGCAAATATCCGCTTGAAGACAATTTATTGTATATCAATAATGGCGATGGAACATTCGAAACAATCACCGATGGTGCAATTGTTTCTGATTTTGTGCCTTCCGATGGTGCAACCTGGGCCGATCACGACAACGATGGCGACATTGATTGTTTTGTCGTGAATTGGTATGGTATCGATAATTTATTTTATGATAATAACGGTGATGAAACTTTTACACAAATTACTATAGGTGATTTTTTGTGGAAGACAATGGATATTCTGAAACATCAAGCTGGGGTGATTATAATAATGATAGTTATGTTGATCTTTATGTAAGCAACAGTGGAGGAACAAAAAAGAATTATTTATATAAAAATAATGGTGATGGCACTTTTTTAAAAATTAAGGAAGGTGATATGGTAAACGACAACGACAGCACCCGTAGCGTAAATTGGGTGGATTATGACAGCGATGGTGACGCAGACATATTTGTCACCAATGAAGCCTACCAACACGAAAGACTATACAGGAATAATGGGGATGAAACATTTACCTCTATAACTGATAATGCTTTAGTAAACGATGGGGGCTCAACCATGAGCAGCAGTTGGGGAGATATTGACAACGATGGTGACCTGGATGTTTTTCTCGCAAATGATCAGGGAAATGATGCACTTTTCAGAAATGACGGAGATAATGTTTTTACAAAACTGAGCATCGATATTGTATGCAATAATGGTGGCAATTCCTTCGGAAGCAATTTCGCTGATATTGATAACGATGGTGATATTGATCTGTTTGTTACCAATGCATTTTGGGGAGGTCCTTGGAATAATTTTTTATATCTGAATGATGGCTCAGGATTGTTTAGTGTTGTTACTTCTGATGTAACTAATACAGATTTGGGATGGAGTTTTGGAAATGCTTTTGGTGACTATGACAAAGATGGCGATATGTATCTTTTGGTAGCAAATTGTTATGGTGCTGCACAAAATAATGCATTGTACAAAAGTGAAACAACGGGTAATAATTGGTTAATAGTTGATTGTAAGGGAATGGTATCCAATAAATCGGCAATTGGAGTTATAGTTAAAGTTAAAGCAATGATAAATGGCGAAGCGGTTTGGCAGATGCGGGATATTTCAGCACAATCAGGATATTGCGGACAAAACATGTTGCCTGTACATTTTGGTTTAGGGGATGCAACTATTGTTGATTCTATTATTATACAATGGCCTTCCGGAATTGTTGATGAATTTGAAGCAGTATATGCAGGACAATACTTAAAAGTGACGGAAGGAGAAACTGTTACCGGAATTGCAGAATTTACAGGTGCCGGATTCAATTTAAGTATAACGCCAAATCCAACTTCCTCTTCTGTGACGCTTACTTATCATTTAATAAAATCAGAAAATGTACGTTTAGAATTATTTGACAGTGCCGGAAATAGGGTTACAAATTTTGAAATAAAAGATACGCTGGTTGGGAATAATTTTTTTGAGATCGACCGCAATAAATTGTTATTGGCAAATGGAAATTATTTCCTGGTTTTAAAAACAAATTCAGGATACGGATTAGTGAAAATTAATTTTATGAAATAAATTAATTTGTACGTATTTAAAAGTTGAAATACATTTTAATCGTTAGAGAATATTTTTCCTGATTTCCGCACTATTGATAACGAAACCTGTTTTATCAAAGCCAAACAGGAAATAATACTATTTATCCAATTGCATCATTCATATCCGGCATTTTTCCGAAACGATTTAATGTAGATATATGGGAACGCAATGCCGACATAAAGGTTTTATTTTCCAAATAAGGCACACCAAAACTTTCCGCAGTTTCTTTTACAATTGGGGCTAAATTAGGGTAATGCACATGACATATTTTAGGAAATAAATGGTGCTCTACCTGGAAATTCAATCCCCCAACATACCAGGACAACCATTTATTATTTCTGGAAAAATTTACTGTTGTATTCATTTGATGAATAGCCCAATTATTTTCGATATTACCATCTTCTCCGGGTAATGGATGACTTGTTCCTTCTACAGTATGTGCGAGTTGAAATACAACAGTTAAAATTAATCCCGCAATGGCATGCATTATTAAAAATCCAGTCAATACCTGAATAAACGGCAAATGAAATACCAAAGCAGGCATGATTAAAAATATAAAGAAATAAAATAATTTATTTACAATAATACCGGCAAGTGTGTATCTGTTTTCCTTTTTGTTATTTGGATTAACTCCATTTGCCGTGTACTTAACATATTGCACAAAATCTTTTCCAACTGCCCAATAAAGCGTGAGAACACAATAAAGGAGAAAAGCATATAAAAATTGGAATTTATGATATTTTTTTACCTCCGTATGCGGTGAAAAACGCATTACTACTTTATCATCAATATCATCATCCATATGCACAACATTTGTGTAGGTATGATGGAGGATGTTGTGCTGCAATTTCCAGTTGAATACTGATCCTCCCATTAAATTGAGCGTCTGACCCATTACAAAATTTACCTTCTTATTGGAGGAATAGGCGCCATGATTTGCATCATGCATTACGCTCATACCAACACCGGCAGCGCTAATACCCATCGAAAACCATAAAAGCAAACTAACCCATAAGGCGGGTTGAATGAGTATTATAGCTCCAAAAGCAAGTAAGTACGCTGACAAAAGGATAACAGACTTAACTATCATCGTTCCGTTTGCATTCTTTGATATGTTATTGGACTTAAAGTATTCTTCTACTTTTGCTTGTAATGTTGCGTAAAATTTGCTCTTATCAATATCAACAAATTTTACTTTCCCTTTTTGCTTCATTTATCTACCGCTGTTTTCAGCTTGGCTGTGTGAACTTTTAAATATGCGTAAATATACACCTTTTTATTATAACACTTGTTTGGTTAATTCGTTCATCCAGGAGATGTATATAAATTAAGTGATAGTAATATTAACTCAATTAAAGCAAAATTATTATTGAAGATCGAATATAAATAGTACAATTATTAATTCCTTATATATATTGATCAAAAAGGAAATTCCTTCGATATTAAAGATTCAACAAACCTGACAAGTGTTTTCATTTTCGTACGCAATTACTAAAGGACTTAAGTCACTGTAAAATGAATGACATGCATCTATGTTTTATTTGGCAAACAAAGATAAATAACCTCTACAAAACAGCTGTAACATCACCCCACAATAACTTTCAGCACATTTTGGTGATTGCCAATACGAAGGAGAACAAAAAATATTCCCTTGCTCAATTGTGGAGATAAATTATAATTTATATGCTGTTGCCCAGTAAGATTTTTATTTAATATCCTATCTATTTTATTTCCATTGATATCCAGCAATTCTATCGTTACCATTTGATTTGTTCCTGCATTAAAGATGATATTTATTTGATTTGTTGCAGGGTTTGGATATAGAGAAAAAGATTTGGTTTCTACCACAGGATAGGATATCGGAACGGCATCAATATTTGCAGTTTTCCACAATCCGCCGGCAACACTGCCAGCCCAGATAGTTTTACCGGTAACATCATTGGGATCAACAATAATTGTTCTGGTTCTTCCACCAACATTATTAGGTCCTCTTTCGAGCCAGTTGAGGTCATTAGCGAGCCCGGCTGCGTCTAATTGGGCCTGCCAGATTCCACGTCCATGCGTTCCTGCAGCTATTGTAAGGTCACTAGTTCTTATTCGCAGCATGTCAGTTCTAACTGTCGGAAAACTGGAGCAAGGTATCCAGGTAGTAAGTAATCCATTAACATTCGCATAAAAAACACCCAATTCAGTGGCTAAATACATGATTTCAGGATGTGAGGGATGAATTGCACTCCAATAAACCGGCATATCCGGCAGATCTCCTTCAATATTTGTCCAAAGTGGTTCCACGGCCATTGCATTATAGCTTTCCCAAACACTTGCAAGGTTGTAGTTGGAATAGGTAACCACAACATGATTGGCATCATATATATCCACTACTATACTCGAACAATAAATAGTGCCCGTAAAACCTGCATCCGGCAAAAGATCGAGCGGATCAGCATTAATAGGAACTGAAGTTTCATCGGAATTATAAGCATCAGGCAACCTGAAAATATCACCAACACCGGAGCTTCTTCCTAAATAAACAGTTCCCGGAGCTGCAGGTGAGGTGCCAATTGCGGATAAAGCACCGTTTAAATTAGCTGCCTTGGCCCATCCCGAAGTATCGGAGGTAGAGGCATTGCTGAATCGCCACAAACCTTTATTGCTGCATTGAAATAAATATTCCGGATTAGAAGCATCTAATTCGAATGGGTTGATAAACAAAACATTGTGATCCTCCACATTCGGATTCGTGATTACCTCAGGAGGTTCAAATCCCCCGTTGTTGAAACGATAAAGCCGTTTTAATTGCGTTGCAGTATAAAATATGTCCGGAGTAAATTTATTAAACGCAGTGAAAGCACCATCGGCACCAGAAACAAATTTAAAATCTGCAATTCCGGGATTATAAGCGTATGGCGTGCCGTTGTCCTGAGTTCCGCCCATCAATTGTTGCACATTTTCAAACGGATGAAGTGCCACAGAATAAAATTGTGTTACATTATATCCGTCGTTTCTGTTATAAATAAAAGGAGTTTCTGACGTAAAATCATCACACTTCCAAATACCGCCATCGTTGCCAAAATACACTTCATCTGAAGTTTTGAAAGTTATTTCATGCTGGTCTACGTGGACATAACGCAACAATACAGAATCCAATCCCCCCATAGTTAATTGTTGCCAGCTATCACCACCATCTCTCGTTCGCCAAATATGCAATCCACCAACGGCAACCACATTCTCATTATTAGGATCAACTGCCATAGAAAGATCATACCATGCTTGGGAGGCAGCAAGTAGGTTATCACCGCCAGGCATATTTAATTCGGTCCATGTTGCCCCCTTATTCATTGTTTTATAAATGCCTTTCACTTTATAATCAGTGGAATTGCAATAAATACTATATGCCACATCAGCATTTGAAGGTGCTGTAGCCATATCTACACGGAAATAACCTACAGTGGGTAAACCTGTGGTTTGTTTTACAAAGGTTCCGGCATCACCACTTGGTGAAAAATAGATCCCATCGGTTTCGAAAATACCTATGGAAGCAAAAACACCCCCATCTGATGTTAATTCGATATCACAAACACTATTTTTTACTGATCCAACTCCAAATGCTAGCACTTTCTGCCAGGTAGCACCTCCATCTGTGCTGCGCTGTAATCCACTTGATCTTGTTGCAACATAAACATCACTTGTGAGCGGATGCACAACAAGATCCTGACAATAATCAAAAATTGTTGTATCGGTAGAAGCGAGTTGTGCCCAGGTTTCGCCGCCATCGGTTGATTTAAAAACCCCTGCTCCTCTTACAGCGTCAGCATTATACCACCCCTCGCCGGTGCAGAAATAAAAGATCTGTGTATTGTTTGGATCATAGGCTATTTTTGTTATGGACAGCGATGGGAAAAAATCGTTAATTTGTTGCCATCCGTCGGTACCATCCTCCGTTTTAAAATTCGTAAACCTAGAAGTGTAAAACCCTCTGCCTTTTAGCTCTCTATAAGCCTTCATTATTGCACCGGAAGGAATTTTTCCGGAATTGGGGTCTGCAGTTCTCAATAGATCGAAACCCACATTGGCCTTAGATCCTAAAACTTCAGGATCTTTAACTAAGGTATTATTTTTATCCGTTGGCAGTAAAAAATAAACACCCGTTATTAATAAAATAGTCGCTAAAAAAATAGGTAAAGGTTTTGCCATGTCATCCGCAATTGAAGGATAAATTTAAGAATTTTTACTTGATTAAAATTTGAAGCAGATTGGTTTTCGAAGCTTGAACAGCATGTTTAATTCAAACTTATCTGTGAAAAGGTCTGATAAGTGGAATTATAAAATAAAAGTGCAGAAATTTCACAATCCATAAAATGAATCAGTGGAAACTTAGAAAGTTGTTCTATCACATCTTCCTCATCCTTGGCTACTAAGGTTATCCATAATTTAGAACGATCAACTGAAACACAATAACTTGTAATCTTTCCCTCGAACATCATATCGTTCACAACAGCCCTTTGACTAGGAATAAGCTTTAGAAACTCATCGCTATGAGGGCTGTGAAAATTAACATCAACCATAAATTCCGGCATACCTGACAAGTTATTCACGTAAAATTATACATCTTTATACACTATAAACGCAAAAAAAGTTTAACAGGTTGTATACTAATAAATAATTTAACGATTTTTTTTGGGATACTCAAACCACAAAAGTTTGGCTGATTTAGTCTCCATTAACCCCCAATCTTCAATATTCCATTGTAAAGCAACAATGCTACAGGTGGGCATTTCACCACTAAATTCATCACATAAAATAGTGGCAAGTAACGAAAAAGTAGGGTTGTGGCCAAAAATACAAATGCTGTCGGTTTCAGCAGATTGTGTTTGTACCATTTTAATGATTTCTGCAATATTTCCGAAATACAATACTTGATCAACCTGTATTTCCTTTTTATCGAAACCGATAATATCGCAAAAAATCCGGCAGGTAGAAAATGCTCTAAGCGCCGGACTGCTTATCATTTTGTCCGGAACAATTCCCCTGGTTTTTAAAAGATCCGCCATTGTTTTGGCATCCTTTATTCCTCTTTCGGCAAGTGGTCTTTCAATGTCGTGCAACTCAGCATCCTCCCAATCGGATTTTGCATGTCGGATAATATAGATCGTTTTCATTGTACAATTTCTTTTTTATAAAAAACAAAACCATTTTTTTGCCCCAATAAAATTAATTGAGGTTTATCTTTATAGTTTTGCGCTTTTCTTACATTGGTGACAAAATAAACAGGTTTATCAGTATTCCCGGTTAATAACCATTCGCTGAAATATTTTCTCATAAGCATTGGATCTTCTTTTATATCAGGATGAAAATCTTTCATCCAATTTAAAAAGACAGGGTTTTTATTATCCCCGGGTTTTCTTGCCCCATAAAATAGATGCGCATAACTTTTATATCCGATAACATCCTGATAACAATCTTTGGAACTATTTTCCACCAAAAAATCAACCATTGCACCCTGAGAATATCTTTCTACTTTTGGTGCGAAATTATTAAGTGCCAAATTTACAGTAATAACAGAAGAAATAAATAAACTGAGTATAGCTTTATTAATATTTTTATGGGTGATGAAATAAATAGAAACCGAAATTCCCAATAACAATATTAAGGCGATAAACGATTCCCACCCCGACCAATTTCCATTCGCATTTAACGCCTCTTGTGTAAATACATCCTCAATATAAGGCGCAAATATATTGGGGTTTTGCAAAACAATTGGTATTCCGGCTATCAATATTATTATCACTGTTCCTATAAATAACAACAAAGCAGTTTCCCATTTTTTCCATTGCTCTCTTGTTTCATAAAGTGTGAGTGCCGACAAGAATGTGAGCGGGAAGTACACCATAGAGGAATAATGTGCAATCTTAGTTTGTACAATGGAAAACAATATCATTACCACCCAAAATAAGATCAACATCCATTGTCTGAATTTGATTACCTGTTCAGCATCTGTTTGTTTTTTAAAAAGTGCTCGGATAGCGAAAATAGAAGCCGGGAAACAGAAAAATAAAATCACCACAAAATGATAGCCAAAAAATCCACCGTGACTTGCATCTTCTGTTGTTGCAAGTCGGAAAGTATAACGCATAAATTCAGTTATGAACCAGGTGCCGTTCTGTGCTATTTCAATTCCTATCCATGGGAAAATAGTTAATGCTATAAAAAACAAATAATATACTATATGCAAACCGGGAGGAAACAGCCGAAACTTATTAATCAAATAATAAATACCAACAGTCAATCCAAGAATTATTATAGCTACCGGACCTTTAGTTAATATAGCCAACCCTATTGTGAATGCAGATAAAAATAAATATTTTATACGAAATTTTTCCTTCAAATAACAAATAAAATAATAGATACTTAAAAATATAAATAAATTAAACCAAGGATCTATGATACCTGATTTAAAATAAAACTGTGGCAAAATACTCCCTGCATAACAGAGCACCCAGAGCCATCCGAACTTTACATCTTTAAGTTTTGTTCCGATATTAAATAAAATTAATAAAGTAACTATCCCGCATAACGCATTTGGAAAACGAGCAGCATATTCATTGATACCGAATAATTTCATGCTCAGTGCCTGCATCCAGAAAAACAATGGAGGTTTTTCCCAAAATTCCTGAAAATCAATCTGTGTTTGAGTATAGTTTCCGGTGAGCAGCATTTCTCTAGATGCTTCTGCGAAATTGATCTCATCCCAATCAAATAGATGCGAATTTCCGAGAAATGGAAAAAACAAAACACTGCCAAGCAGCAGGATATAGAAGTAATTTTTATACCGGTTCATCACAAATCGGTGGAAAATTACTAAACTTATTCGGGAGACAAAACGTATCTTTACACATATGCCAAAGAAAAAAAAGAAGCCCGGTACCCAATTGGTAAAAGCCGGTTATAACCTTGAAAACGAAATTTATAATTTTCTTGCAAACAAAGCAGAACGCGGATTTTCGCTGAAAAATATCTTTAAATGGGTATCTAAAACAGGCGATCTCGATGGCGTTTTTGATGCTATACAAAATTTAGTGAGCAGCGGTCGTATTGAAGAATATGAAGCTGACACCTTCCGCATTAAACAGAAACTTAATCCGATCAATACCATGGTCGGCATTGTGGATATGACCCAAAGTGGAAATGCTTACGTTGTAATTGACGGTCATTTATACGATGTTTTTGTTCCATCTAGAAAAACAAATCGCGCTTTTAATGGCGATACGGTACGTGTGAGGATAACGTCACTGGGGAAAAATAAAAAGCCCGAAGGCGAGATCGTGGAGATCATCAAACGCGAAAAGGAATTATTTGTCGGAAAGGTAGAGATATCAGAAAATTATGCTTTCGCAGTTACCGACGATCGATTCAATAATTATGACTTCTATCTCTCGAATGAGGAAATAAAAAAGAAAAAAGTTGTGCAGGGCGACCGTGTAATTATACGGGTGAAAGATTGGCCGCCATCCATGAAAAATCCAATTGGAGAAATTGTAAGTAAATTATCGGCAGCAGGCGATCATGCGAGTGATATGGAAGCAATAATGGTAGAAACCGGCATTCATTATCAATTTCCAAAGGAAGTGGAACAAATGGCTGCTGAATTACCTATTGAAATATCTAAAGCAGAAATTGCCGCAAGAAGAGATGTTCGCAAAATATTTACGATAACAATTGATCCCTATGATGCAAAGGATTTTGATGATGCAATTTCTTATCAGAAATTACCAAATGGAAATATTGAAGTAGGAGTGCACATTGCAGACGTTTCGCATTATGTAATTCCGGAATCTGCAATTGATAAAGAAGCTTACGCCAGAGGAACGTCCGTATATCTAGTTGATAGAGTAATTCCCATGTTGCCGGAAAAATTATCGAATAATGTTTGTTCTCTTCGTCCGCATGAGGATAAATTGACCTTCAGTGCAATATTTGAAATGGATGAAAATGCAAAGATCATAAACGAATGGTTTGGAAAAACAATTATGTATAGCGATAAGCGATTTACCTATGAAGAAGCGCAGGAGATACTGGAAAATAAAGAAGGTGAATTTGCGGAAGAGATACTTGCCCTAAATAAAGTTTCTATTTTATTGCGCGAAAAACGATTCAGCAGCGGAGCAATTTCCTTTGAGACTAAAGAGGTGAAATTTATATTGGATGAAAATTTTGTTCCAACAGGCTTATATGTAAAAGAAAGAAAGGAAGCCCACATGTTAATTGAAGATCTTATGTTGCTCGCAAATAAAAGAGTGGCATTTCATCTGGCAAAAAATTTTACAAAGGTTCCATTTGTTTATCGCGTTCACGATAGCCCGGACATGAAAAAGATAGAAGAATTTTCGTTGAATGCACGTCGTTTCGGATATAAATTAAAATTGGATTCGCCTAAAAATATTTCTGCAGAATTAAACAGACTGATGTTAGAAATCAGAGGAACCCCGGAACAGGGAATATTAGAAAGTCTTGCGATAAGATGTATGGCAAAGGCAGTATATACTACCAAAAATATTGGTCATTATGGATTGGCTTTCGAACATTACACCCATTTTACCTCTCCGATACGCAGGTACCCGGATCTGATGGTACACCGCATTTTGGAAAATGTTTTAAATAAAGAAAAATTATTATATCCGAATGCGGAGGGTCTTGAAGAAAAATGCAGACATTCCTCAGCCACCGAACGCAAGGCGATGGAAGCAGAACGCGAAAGTGTGAAGTATAAACAAGTAGAATACATGACCAAACATGTTGGAGAAAGTTTTGATGGAGTTATTACAGGAGTTACCTCATTTGGAATATTTGTAGAGATAGTGGAAAATAAATGCGAAGGTCTGGTGCATGTAGATAATATTCGCGATGAATTGATGTTTGATGAAGCCCGGCGCCGATTAGTGAGTTTGACAAATTCAGGTAATTACGAATTGGGAAATACCATCAGAATTAAAGTTCAAAAAGCAGATCTTGCTTTGCGGAAGTTGGATTTTATGATAGATTAAAATATGGAGGTAAATAAAGATACCAATATTCAATTCCGCAGTTGATTATTCCCGCGAATCCACTTCGGAGGAGAATATTTGATGTTATAATAAAACTTATCCATTGGCAACATATTTCCAATCCGCAGGTATATCACAACTAACCTTAATTATTTTCTTTTCTACCGGATGTTCAAATTCAATGGAATGTGCATGCAAACAAATTGCATCCGGTTTATATTTTGATTTAGAACCATATTTTTCATCTCCAATAATTGGACTCCCAATAAATGCCAGTTGTGCACGTATCTGATGATATTTTCCGGTTAAAGGATGTATTTCAAGTAAATGTGCGTTGTTAATTGTTCCTTTATATTTATAAATCAATTCACATTTAACGGCACTCTTTCGGCTATTTTTATAAATTATAGCCTTTTTATTTTTTACATCTTTAAACAAATAATTTAAAAGGGTTCCCTCCTCTTTTTCGGGTTTGGTATCTACCAATGCAAAATAAATTTTTTCCACCTTGCCTTCTTCAAATTGTTTATTGAGATCGCGAAGTGCGGATATTTTTTTTGCTATCATCATAACTCCACTAACCGGCCTGTCGATGCGGTGTACAATTCCCAGGATGGTATTTTGTGAAAGTTTTTGAGTATTAAAATAGTCCGCAACCATATCCTGCACACTGGGATTTTTAAACTTATCCCGCTCTGCCATCAAACCCGATGGTTTGTTAATTACAAGTAAAGCTTTATCTTCAAATAATATTTCCAACGATTCCATCATGCAAAGTAAACTTTAAAATTTAAAATATGACAACAATAGAAATTTATTTATGGCTCAATGCTGTTTTATATGCGGCATTCTCTTTATGGTGCCTCTGGAAACCAACAACAACGGCAACTTTTACGGGTTTAGGTCTTTTAAATACTTCAGGAAGGTCCGAATATTTCGCAATATACGTTGGACTTCAGGGAGCCTGGGCAGCATTGTTCGCCTTTTGTGCTTTGGATCCGGAACTTCAACATGCGGGAATTCTTTATGCGGTTTTTATTTATGCAGGATTGGTTTTAGGCAGATGGATATCCATTTTTCAAAAAGGAATTTCTTCCAACAAAACCTATATTCTTGCCATACTTGAAATCGTTCTTGGAACCTGGGCAGCTGTGTTATTATAAAATAATCTACCGGGAATTAGAAAATCAATTAAAATTTATTTTTACGTGATAATTTTCGCCGATTTCCAATTCAGGGTAAGCCCAACTAATACAATAGTGGCGTTGCGGAGCTCCTGACTATAATGCAGGCTAACCCTGAATTAGAAAATCAATTAGCGTTTATTTTTACGTGATAATTTTCGCCGATTTCCAATTCAGGGTAAGCCCAACTAA
>CAZXBG010000009.1:30708-42351 GCA_964638865.1 uncultured Chitinophagales bacterium
TACAATAGTGGCGTTGCGGAGCTCCTGACTATTGTAAAAGTTGGGCTAAAATTTGGAAATGTGAAATCTAGGTATTTATCTTTGTGGCTCGTTCTTATGAATTTGCTTATCAAGAAAGGTTGAGGGACTGACCCTACGACGCCTTGGCAACCCATTAAAGTTTTTCTCGCTTTAGTGAAGGTGCTAATTTCAGACAGATAAGTTGGAGAGAGTTACAAAAATATTTGAAGCTCGCCAATTTTTCGGCGGGCTTTATTTTTTCCGCCAAACCCAAAAGTATTATTCCATAGTGGATATTTTCCTCCTATGCGATTAATGCATGCAGGTATGAAATTGTTTTGATAAGTGTTTTCTGAGAAGAAATATTTTCTAATTAAAAAAACACTTAACGATGAAACAAGAAACATTAATTATTCATGCAATTCCGGTTGATGAATTAACCGGAGCCATCTCCGTTCCCATTTATCAAACAGCAACTTATGTGCAGGAAGCACCCGGCATTCACAAAGGCTTTGATTATGCCAGAAGTAATAATCCCACGCGAAAAGTATTAGAGGAACTCATAGCAAAAATGGAAGGCGGTGATGCCGGATTTGCATTTGCCAGTGGGTTAGCTGCGGTTGATGCAGTTTTAAAATTACTTAAAACGGGTGATGAAATAATTGCTGTAGATGATATTTATGGTGGATCTTTTCGGATATTCACACATATTTATCAAAAATTTGGTATTAAAGTGCATTATACCGATACAAGTAATGCTTTTAATATTCTGAAACATCTCAACGATAAAACAAAATTAATATGGTTGGAATCTCCAACAAATCCAACACTTAAAATATCTGATATCACTGCTGTCTGTGAGATTGCGCATCAAAAAAATGTATTGGTAGTAGTAGATAATACTTTTGCATCTCCGGCAGGACAAAAACCATTGGAATTGGGTGCAGATATTGTAATTCATTCTGCAACAAAATATCTCGCAGGTCATAGTGATTTAATTGCAGGTCTCGTTATTACAAACACAAAAGAATTATCAGAATCTATAAAATTTATTCAGAATGCTTCGGGCGGAATTTTGGCTCCTTTCGATTGCTGGTTAACCATTCGGGGGATAGAAACTCTTTATCTGCGTATTGAAAAACAAAGTCACAATGCTCTCCGGGTTGCAGAATATTTATTGGATAATCCGTTTGTTGATAAGGTTTATTATCCGGGTTTAACTTCCCATCCAAATTATAATATCGCTAAACAACAACAATATTTTTTTGGGGGTGTTGTCAGTTTTACCTTAAAGGAAGATACGACAATTAAAGCAGAAAAAATATGCAGCAGCACCAAATTATTTAAGTGTGCCGAAAGTTTGGGAGGAGTTAAAAGTTTATTGTGCCATCCTGCGGGAATGACGCATAAATCGATCCCGGTAGAAAAAAGAAAATCCGCCGGTATCAGTGATTCTCTCATCCGATTATCCTGTGGAATTGAAGATGCAGATGATCTGATAGCTGACCTTGAAAATGCTTTTTTTTATGTATTTCCAAAAAGCACAAATAAGGAATTGGTGTTTTAAAAATAAATAATTAACAGGCCCGGGTCGCAAATGTTATTGCAATATTTAGTTGTCTTTGCGCTCCTTCCGCCAAAAAAACATAACATGAAAAGAAAAAACCTAACAATTGGAATCTTTGGATTTGGCTGTGTAGGCCAGGGATTATTTGATGTGCTGAGCAGAACAAATGGTATAAAAGCAACCATTAAAAAAATCTGTATAAAAAATCCAACAAAATCGAGAGCACTTGCTTCACATTATTTTACAACTGATAAAAACGAGATATTAAATGATCCTGAAATTGATGTGGTTGTAGAATTGATAAATGATGAGATTGCAGCGTTTGATATAGTAAAAACTGCAATGCAAAATGGCAAGTCGGTTGTAAGCGCCTCCAAGAAAATGATAGCGGAAAATCTGCACGAATTGTATGCACTGCAACAACAATACAAGGTGCCTTTTTTGTATGAAGGCGCTTGTTGTGCGAGCATTCCCATTATTCGAAATCTGGAAGAGTATTACGACAACGATCTTTTACACTCGGTAGAAGGCATAATCAATGGCTCTACAAATTACATTCTCACAAAAATATTTGAGGAGAATATTTCCTTTGCACCTGCCTTGCTCGATGCGCAAAACATGGGTTTTGCAGAAACCGATCCGCGATTAGATGTAGAGGGATTTGACCCGAAATATAAACTCTGCATTTTATTGTTGCATGCATTCGGATTATTTGTTAAACCGGAGAACATTTTTAATTTTGGCATACAACACATCAACGACTTTGATATTAATTATGCGCGACAAAAAAACGCGAAGATAAAACTGATTGCAAAATGCCAAAAAATAAATAATGATGTTTTCGCATATGTATTTCCACATTTGATCTACGAGAATTCTCAATTGAGTAATATTTCCAATGAGTACAATGGTTTGTTGGTGGAAAGTGCTTTTTCTGATAAACAATTTTTTGCAGGAAAAGGTGCCGGAAGCACACCAACCGGTTCAGCAGTTTTATCAGATATTTCGGCGTTGTCCTATAATTACAGATATGAATACCGTAAAATAGGACAATCAAGCACTCTCGAATTAAATAATAATATACCCTTAAAATTATACGTGCGGTATTCAAAGTCGCAAAAAATAAATTTAGCGGATTTTTCTGCAATACATGAGGAATATGCCTCAGCGGAAAATAAATATATTATTGGAACAATAGGACTTGAAAAAGTAAAAAAACTATCATGGATACATGAGGACGGCGTTAACCTGTTAGTAGTTTAAACAATTTTTATAATCCGGAATACGATGGCCATTTAAACTTTGTATATTTGAATAATTAAATGCCGGAATATGGACTTTATAAGCATTGAAGATATCATCACCATAAGTGTTACCCTTTTCGTAATTATCGACGTTCTGGGAAATGTTCCTGTTATTATAAAACTGAAAGCAGGAATGACAAATTTTAAACCCGGCGAAATTACCCTATTTGCCGGTGCTTTAATGATTTCTTTTTTGTTTGCCGGAGAAACTATTCTAAAAGCACTGGGACTTGACATAAATTCTTTTGCCATTGCCGGGGCTATCGTTATTTTCTTAATTGCACTGGAGATGATACTTGGCGTTAAAATTTTTAAAGTTGATCCTGATAATACAAAATCAGGAAATATGGTGCCTATCGGATTTCCGTTATTAGCCGGAGCCGGAACCTTAACTATTTTAATTTCACTGCGCAGCATCTATTCCATCATGAATATTTTAATTGCAGTGGGAATTAACCTCATTTTGATCTATGTGGTTTTGCGTTCAACCGGCTGGATAGAAAGAAAACTCAGCAAAAGCGGACTCACCGCCATAGAAAAATTCTTCGGTATTATCACCCTTGCGTTGGCGATAAAGATCATCAGAACAAATTTTTTCCCGGAATAAATACCTTAAAAAAAACAATTTGCGTTTAAATACAATGCACAACAGCGGATTTCTATTTTTAATAATGCTGATCACCCTATCTTGTAATAATTATAAAGCAGTGAAAGAAAAAGAAGAGATAAAAACAAGAAATGCCACTCCCGATCAACCACTCAGCGAACTGTTGCAAACCATGCAGGTGGAAGTGAAAAATCTATCAATACTGATCGACAAATCGGATTATACACTTCAATTAATTGCGGATGCTATTACAATTAAAACCTATCCGGTAATTTTTGGACCAAATCCGGTAGATGACAAAAGAAGGGAGGGAGATAAATGCACACCGGAAGGAAATTTTACAATTCGTGATCTTTATCCGCATGACAAATGGAGTAAATTTTTGTGGGTTGATTATCCGAACGAAGAAAGTTGGCAAAAACACAATACAGCAAAAGCAAATGGAGAACTAGACAAAGATGCAACTATCGGCGGCGAAATAGGCATTCACGGAGTTCCAAATAATGATGAAAGTTTGATAGATGAAAAGATAAACTGGACACTTGGATGCATCTCCCTTAAAAATAAACATATAGACGAGATTTACAATTTTGTAACCAAAGGAACTGTAATTACTATTCAGAAATAATATTAATTCAAAATATTACCACACACCTTATGTATAAATATTGTAAGATCATAATTCTTTTTGTTTGTATTGGACTGTTATCGTGTAAGGGTAACTTATTTTATAAAAACATTATCAGCCAACCAACAGAAAAATTTTTAGATGTTGACAGCAATACTATAACCACACGTATTAACTGCCCTACTGAATTTGAAAGAGTTGCTGCCGGTGAAAATTCCTTTACCAATTATTTGAGAAACCTTCCCCTAAAACCTTATGATGTTGATGTGAAGTTATTTGATGGCACCGATAAAAACAGATTATGTCATGTTGGAGTTATTGATATGGAGGCCGGTGAAACAGACCTGCAACAATGCGCCGACAGCGGTATCAGATTATATGCAGAATATTTATATCACCTCGAACAATACGAAAGTATACATTTCAATTTTACGAACGGACAAAATTGTGAATATGTAAAATATGCGGAGGGATGGCGTATGCAGGTAGATGGGAATAAAACTTCCTGGTATAAATCCACCGGCGAGGATTATTCTTATAAAAATTTCAGGAAATATTTAGATCTTGTTTTTATGTATGCAGGTTCATATTCCCTTTCGAAGGAATTAATTTTTGTGAAAAAAGAAAATATTCAATCGGGTGATCTATTTGTGCATCCCGGGTTTCCGGGTCATGTTGAAATTGTAATGGATGTTTGCAAGAATATAGAAACCGGCGAGATATTATTTTTATTAGCCCAGGGATTTACCCCTGCACAAGAAATTGAGGTGTTGGAAAATGAAGTATCTGCAAAAAGAAGTCCCTGGTATTCCACACGGGAAGAAAGTGTTGAATCTCCCCAATTTACCTTTGAGTATTCAGAACTAATGCGTTTTGAATAAAAAAAAACACTAAAAAAAGCAGGATGAAAAAATATCATCCTGCTTAAAATATTTGAACTTACAATTATTCTATAACAATAGATTTTGTATTTGTTTTACCATCGTGTTCAACGGTTACAAAGTAAATACCGGGAACAGCATTTTCAATATAAATACCTTCGATCTTGCTCACATCTTTTGCAGAATATACAACATCACCGATTGCATTTAAAACAGTGATATTTGCATTTTCCATTTCGAACATATTCACTGTGAAATTACCTGTTGAAGGGTTTGGATATGCTACAAATTCATTTTTTAAGAAATAAGAAGGATCATCAAGATATTCGGCAACAAGCTCATCACCAAAACGCGCAAGTGTACCTAAAGTAGCACAAGCTGTATTTGATAAAGTTACTTGTTCGAACACACCACCTGTTGTAAATACAGTGGAGTATGCAACACAATTACAATCGTTGTTTTTTAATGTATCCATTTTAAAAGAGATCTGTATCGCCTCATCAGCAGTTACAGGAGTTCCTGTGGTTACATAACCACTAACACCATTATACATATCTGCCGGGTTACCCATAGAGAAATTACCGCGTGAAACTTTACCACGAGCATCCCCTGTTACATATGCCATGTAACAAGGCGAACCGGATGCACTTGCAGCACTTACCTGAGAAAATCCTCCGGGTATATATTGTTTTTTCACTTGGTTTGTAGTGTTGAAAGAACCGGTAGTTATCTGATCATTATCAGGATCTGCATTTCTTGCGTAATAAAGATCAGTGATCTCCTCACCACCATTACAAATATCAACAATAGTAAGAATGGCTTGTTTTTTATTTAAGAAATAAGAAGTTTGATTTATTGCAATACCAAGATCAGTATTTGTTCCTTGCCAAATACTTTTTCTGATAAGACCAGTGTTTATATTAGTGGTATTTGTACCCGGAAATGACGGAGCACCCGCAACAAATAATCCCGGGCGATAACAATAAGGCTGAAGATTACCATAAACAATACCGCCAAATTGAATTGCCCAACCTTCTTCCGGAGACCCCGGCATAACATAATCACCACACTGATCAGGAACACCAAGATCCCAACCATCCTGTGTTACATCATTCGTAAATCCCAATGAACCATCTAACATATTTTCATGATAACCATCCGGTGCGGCATCAGCCGTTCCTTCGCTACCTGAAGTATAGGTACCGCAATCAGAAATTGCAACTTCTACATATTTTCCCTTTAAGTAGGAAACGCCTCCTACAATTTGGGCATTACTTAATGTTACCGTGCCTAAGGCAAGTAACATAAATGTATTGAGTTTAATAAAATTATTTTTCATATGAAGAAATTTAGTTTATTGATTTAGAAATGAATTGTAAGTAGTTGCACTACGCGTTGACATATTGTCCATGTAGGCGTTCCAATCTTCTAAGGTATAGATATGATTGCCTGTACGCTCCGGGAATAAAACCATGGTTGCCTTTTTTGAAGCATAATCCAGATTAAACTCTACCAGATTGTTTGCAATGGATTTAAAGAATTTTTGTGCTTCCAATTCATTCTTAAACTGAAGATCTGAAATGTCGAGCGTTACATATTTTTGTTGTAATAGCTGATCAGTAAGTTCTATGTTAAAACTTTGATCAACCTTTACTGCTTGCTGGGCGAACCCAGAAACAGACAAGAGGAGGCCAGTTGCAAATAGCACCGGCATGATTAACTGTTTCATTGAATTTAAATTTATTATGTGAATTGAATATTTTATTCTACTAATGTAAGGAAATATTATTAATAACTAAATATATGGCATAAAACTACCGGATACAATTTGTCACAATTTTTGCATTATTTTTAGTAATTTCAACTTGAAATAGTTTCTATTTAAATGCTATAGCTAACAATAAAAAATAAATGCACCTTTTATCATAGTCACATTTATCAAATAATAGATTTAATCGTCCTTGTCTTTTGTACATAAAAAAGCCCCAACAATGACAGGGCTTTTAAATTTTTATTAAATCTTTTGAGGTATTAATAACCTGGATTCTGCACGAGTTCAGGGTTAATTTCTATCTCGCTCTGAGGAATAGGATAAACGAGTTTATTATCGTCGTAGTTCATTGTTCCTACCACTCCGTGCAAACGTTTTATATCGTGAATTTTGAAACCTTCAAATGCGAGTTCCAGACGACGTTCCAAAAGCACATCGTCCAAGGTAACAGAACCTTCAGGAGCAAATCCAGCACGTGTATGCGTCATATTGTAATCGTCTTCAGGAGATGCACCAACCGCAGAACCTAAACGGATATTACATTCCGCTCTGATGAGATACATTTCGGCAACACGAATAATGGACAAGTTGCCAAATTCGCTGTTAAATTTACCGGTATAAGTGGTTCCACCATCTTCATAAAATAATCCCAAACGCAAATCAGCAGGATCGTATAATGCAAGATGTTCAGGTTCAATTTCGATGTCCGCTCTTCCTCCAAAATCATTAATTGAAAAATAAGTATTCATTACATTCGTGCCGTCAAGTTCAGATATCTGAGTTACAAAAATATCTTCATCTGTATTATCATCCTGATTAAAAACTTCGGCATATTCAGTATTCAGTTCATAGTCATTTGATGCAATTACCCGGTCAGCTGCGTCAAGTGCTGCGGCATAATTTTCCATTTGCAAATAAACCCTGGCCAATAATGCAGCGGCTGTGAATTTATTGATATACTCATCATTTTTTTCCGGTAATAAACTTTCTGCTAAGGTTAGATCAGCAATTATCTGCGTATAATTTTCTTCTACCGTATTTCTTACCGTTTCCACATTATCACCCGATGCAAGAGTAGGCATCAAAATAATAGGCACTGCAGGATCGGTTGTTGACGAAGCCGGATCATATTGTTTACCAAACATTCTTGTCAATTCAAAATGACACCATGCTCTTAAAGCCAAAGCCTCGCCTCTAACGCGATCCTGATCAGCCGGAAGCACTACATCAATAGCATTAATAACATTATTTGCTGAATTAATACACTCATAGGCATCAACCCACAATCCGGTAACATCTCCGTTATTAACCAAAATATCGCGGTTGAAAATTTCGCGTGGTTCGGTGAAAGTTCCAACCCATAATATTTCACCATCTCCACCCAATAATTCTGCATTGCGCAACATTTCACCGCCTGCAAGAGAGGATTGTGAAAAATTGTCATACGCACCTATTAATGCTTGTTTAACACCTTCATCATTATCTAATGCCGACTCATTACTTAAACTCTGTGCCGGTTCTAAAT
Source organism: uncultured Chitinophagales bacterium (assembly GCA_964638865.1). GTDB lineage: Bacteria > Bacteroidota > Bacteroidia > Chitinophagales > BACL12 > UBA7236. Next base: position 38,992 of record CAZXBG010000009.1, read on the forward strand.
TTAAAATATCCTTACAAGAAGTAATACTCAGTGCAATTATTGCTGTGAAAAATATTTTACATGTCGCTTTTTTCATAATCATTTCTTTTAATTTTCGATTCAAACTTTTTAATTAAAGGGAAATACTAATTCCGAAAACAATAGTTTTTGGCTGAGGTGCGCTATAAAAATCGATACCGTAATAAATATTATCAGTAAACGAATCTGTAGAAACCTCAGGATCCCATCCCTTGTAATTGGTGAATGTAAATAGATTATAAGAGGATACATACAACCGCATCGAATTCATATTAATTTTTTTAACAGCGCGTTTTGATAATTCGTAACTTAAGGTTACTGTTTTCACCCTTAAATAAGAGGCATCTGAAATATAGCGGCTTGAACGCGCCGCGGTTCCGTTTTCAAACAATAATCTGTTTTCGGGAATGTCCGTAACATCACCCGGATTTTGCCATGCATCCAACTGATCAACAGTTTGATTATCATATTGGCTTGCATTAGAACTCATCCAGTAATCTCCCTGTAAATTAACATCATTTCCATAAACAGATTGCAATGTTACATCGAGTGACAGATTTTTATAGGAAATATTATTAGAAAGACCTGCAATAAAATCAGGATTTGGATCACCAACAATTACATAATTTACTTCGTTAAAATCTGTAGTTGTTGCATTGCCTGAAGTTCCATCGTTCACATAATATAATCCGTCACCATTGTCGGGATCAACACCTGCATATTCTGCTCCGTAAAATACTCCCAGCGGCTGACCAACCATGATCACATTCATAAAATCGCTTCCACCAAGATCAATTAAAGTTTGTCCATTTGCAAGTTCCGTAATTTTATTTTTGTTAACGGAGAAATTCACACTGCTGCTCCATTTGAATTTACCCACAAAATTTTCTGAATTCAATACAAATTCAAATCCTTTGTTTTCGAGACTTCCAATATTTTGTGTTTGAATTGCATATCCGGTAGTTGCCGGAACAGGCACATCCAATAACAAATCGGTTGTTTGTTTAATATAATAATCTATTTCGCCGTTAATTCTATCCTTAAAGAATCCAAAATCGATTCCGATATTAAATTGGGAAGTTTTTTCCCAGGTAAGTTCGGGATTTGCAATAGATGCAGGATATAACGAAGAAGTTCCGTTATAAGTACCTATTCCATATAATCCTTTATAATCGAAATTACCGATACCGGCATTTCCTGTTAATCCATAACTTGCGCGTATTTTCAGAAAACTCAATACTTTATTTTTAGCGAGAAAACTTTCGTTGCTTAATACCCATCCTGCCGCTGCTGAAGGGAAAACACCATATCTTTTTTCTTCTGCGAAACGCGAAGAACCATCGGCGCGTGCAGTTAAGGAAAGCAGATATTTTTCTTCATAATCATAATTTACTCTTGCGAAATAAGAAAGAAAACGATAATAAGATTTTACTGATGTTCCGGCAACAATTTCAGATGCACTTGCAAGTGTTTGCAATTTATCATTTGGAAAACCCTGTCCTTCTACGGAATTATAATAATCATCATAAGTATTGTATTCCGTTCCGGCAGTAAAGGATAAATTATGGCTTTCAGTTAATGCTTTATTATATAACAACAATAATTTCATATCGAGATATTGCACTCCCGCATTGTAATTAGTTGCGTATCCTCCCACTGATAATCCCACTTCACTTTTGCTGCCATAAAATCTTTCCTGCGCATGATTGGTAATGTCTCCTCCTAATTCACCTCTTATTGCTAAGGAAGGAATGAGCTGATATTCTGCTGTTAAATTGGCAAGCGTTCTGAAGGTTGTACTTTCAAAAAATACATTGTCAATTTCAATTAGCGGATTATAATATAATGTGGTTGGTTGATCATAATATTCTCCTAAAGTATCTTTTGGCGGAGTGATAGGAGCCTGAGCAACAATTTGTAATGGAGTAGAAAATGAATTATCATCAGGGATATCATTATTAATAGAGCGACTTAAATTGAGTGTTAAACCAATGGACAATTTTTCGCTTAATTGTGCATCCAAATTAGTAATAGTATTAAACCGATCTCCGTGATTTCCTATCATAATACCATCCTGGTATGAATACCCCATACTTGTAAAATATTGGAATTTCTCTGTTCCACCCGAAGCAGATAGATCTACCATGGTAGAAACGGCATCCTGAAATGCAAGGGGTTGCCAATCTGTATTTGTTTCTCCGTTTCTCCAATCGCTGTAACCTGCTGTCTTATCAAATTTTTTCTCTACATCTGTAACATAATCATTCACGGCCTCTTCCACAGTTGCATAACCGCTTATCCCATTTGCAAAATCATATTCACCGGCATTTATTGCTGCCTGCGTGTAATAATCAACATATTCACCGGCATTCAAAAACTCGCGCAACCTGGTTGGTTTGCTGAAACCGCGCTGATAATCAAACGTTATTTTAGAATTTCCTTCCTCACCGCGTTTTGTAGTAATAATAATTACACCATTTGCAGCACGTGATCCATATATAGCACTTGCAGAGGCATCTTTCAACACTTCCACACTGGCTATGTCATTAAAATCAATGTCGTTTAACGGATTCAGATACACATTGAAGTAATCGTTTACTGCAACAGTATTAATTGGAATTCCATCCACGATAAATAAAGGCTGATTATTGGCATTTATAGAGGAAGATCCGCGAATTCTGATCTTTACATCTCCACCAACCTTGCCATTATTTGCCTCAATAAACACACCTGCAGCCTTTCCCTGTAAAGTTTGTTCCACAGTAGAAACGGGAGTTAAAGCAATATCTTCTCCGTCAATTTCACTGATACTTCCGGTAAGTTTTGCCTTGATCTCGGTTCCGTAACCCACCACAACAAGTTCTTCCAACATTTCCTCCGTTGGGTTAAGCGAAATATTGAGGATATTTGTAGCCTTAATTGTCGCTTTTTGTGTCTTGTATCCAATATAGGTAAAAGTTAATGTGCCACCACTTTTAGGAACAAGTATCACATATTTTCCTTCCAGATCAGTAATCGTTCCTTTCTGCGTACCATCGAGCACTACGGTGCATCCAATTAAAGGGGAATTGTCGTCACTATCAACCACTTTTCCAGCGATAGTGCGGTCCTGAGCCTTCATTTGGACACTGATAAATGTTATTAAAACAGCGAGTAAATACTTCTGCATAGGTTTTGGTTTAGTCGGTGGCTAAAGTAATTCATTTCATTTTAAGTTAATAACAAATTTTTGATAAAATTTTCTTGAATGTGACAGGGTTGGGGAAGGGGGAGGGTGAGGGGGCAGTGGTGAGTAAGCTCGGATTGGGACCGGACTGAGGAAATGAGTAGTGAGTAATGAGT
>CAZXBG010000010.1:0-23146 GCA_964638865.1 uncultured Chitinophagales bacterium
AAATAATGGTTAGTTCCCACAAAACACAAAGAGAAAAATTAGGAAATAATATATAATCAGAAAATAATTCTGCTTATTATGAACAGCAAATAAATAGTGAAAATACAAGTTAACCAAGATTAAAAATGATCGACTGTATAATTTGATGAAGTTACTTATACATTAATCCCCTATCGCACTCAACGTCAAATCTGAATCTATCACAACTTCTGTAGGACCTAAGAGATAAGAATAAGTTCCCGACCAATGCTGATAATCACTGGCGCTGTCGTCGAGAATTGTAAATGGAATAGAGGTTAAACTAATGTCGTAACTAATGGTTATCACATCTTCTGCAACCGACCATGTAAAGGTTTCTGCAAATCCGCCGTTGTAAACCATTATTCCGGTTCCATTGTCAGCGAAGGTTGCCACACCCGAATCGTATTCGGTGGTTGTGGAGGAGATGCCATCTATTGTGGTTGTAGTAATCGATTTGTCGATATTCCACCCGCCGGCATGTTTAACTAAAACTTTTTCAGTTTTAGAACAGGAAAACAGTGTTATGGAGAGGAGCATAACAACACAAATTTGTGAGGTCAGTTTCATAAAATAGATTTTATTCAAAGATAAACAATAAGTTTTACTGTTTAAAACCCGGTTCGATTTAAAGAGTCTTAGAATGTAACGCTAAAGGTTTCGTTCAACATATTTGGTTTAATGTAATGTGTGAATCATACTATTTTTGATCTAAATGCATACATTTCGCTAAATAGTTGTAGTATTTCACATAAAAATTCCACCACTTCAGAATATCTTGCTCTGTTTTTGTTTTATATTTCATTAGTTTAGTATTTTAATTTCATATTTATGAATCTGAAACAATTTTCATTTCAAGGATATACTTTATTAGCAACAGCTATTCTTGGAAGTGATAAATTAAAGGCACAAATTATATTGCAGGATTTTGATCCGGACCTAAGGCTCATGAATTGGCAAGGTTTTGCAGATGAAGAGGAGCCAATCGAAATTGATATTGATGGAAATGGTATTTACGATATAAAATTTGATTATGATTGGGGTTATTTCGATGCCGGTATTGAGTTGTATATTAACGATTGTGTTATAAGCGTAGGAGTGGAAGATTCTGGGAACTGGAGCGCGTATAATATTGATTTTTTTAATACAGATCAATTAATAGGAGAATCACTAATTTGGGCAAATGAAGGGTTCCATATTCTTTCGGCAAGCTCGTTCAATGATTCTTCTTCTGGTTGTAATATTATTAACAACGGCAATGGTTTTGTAAATAAATATTTGCCTCTCAAATTGTTAATAGATGACAACATTCATTATGGATGGGTTAGATTAAGCTTAAATACTATCGGTCATGGTCTTTATAATGATTGTTATAATAGTGTGGGTTCTCCACTTACCGTGTTTTCTACCGCATATAATTCAATTCCGGAAACTTCGGTTTTCTGTAACGAAGAACTTTTACCGGAGAATGGAAGCACTTTTAATGTAAAACTGTTCGACGATTTAGATGTTGAAGATGTGAGCGATATTGCAATTACATTTTATGCAGAAACTCCTGATTATTCAGAAATAAGAGTTTTTTTAATGCCTACAAGAGATGATGTTATCGGGTTTTCATTAAATGATGCTATAACATTGGACCCTTCCCGATACTACGGTATTTCAGCAGACTTAGTTTTACCCGGTGTTGTTAATATTTTTAATCTTCCTGCTTCCCTTTTGGATATAAATGGAGATGTATTTTCTCAAGGCACCTATTATTCAGCGTTTTATATGAAAATGCCTATGGAAGGAGCGTCTGCTGTGTTAACCCTGTCAACGCCAATGAATATAATAATGCCTATGCTTCATACATGTTATTTTCATATTGAAACTATTGATTTGGATTATTTAAATGATGCAGGATATTTTCAAATTTACTTTACACAAGATGAGGATGAATCGGATATAGCCTCGTATGGCGTTGGCGTGGCAAATGAAAATAATATTGACTGGTTAACCTCTTTTCATGATTATGATGCAATTGATTTAACCGGCATTATCCAATTTCCTAAAACAGGGGAAGCTGAATATACTATTGATCTTATCGGATTAACAAAAGATATTTATGGTGAAGAACTCATTATAGGAGCATCTTATAATCCCTTAGTATTTGGGTTTGGCGATGGTTATTATGCTGACCTACTTTGTTATGATTACGATATAATGGATGTTGTTTTTACCGGTCGCAATTTATTAGGTAATATCCTGCAAATTCAATTTATAGATAATATGCTAATAATTAAATTACCGAAGGAAAAGGTTATGCAGGAAGTGGTAATGGAACTCAATTCAATTACGGGTCAAAAAATTATTTCGCAGAAATTATTGCAGGAAACAAATTCTGTTGATATTTCCGCATATTCCACAGGCATATATTTTGTTTCAATTTACTATAATGGTTATCGAATTGCATCGAGAAAGATCTGTATTAATTAAATTATAAATATACCCATTAGTTAAATTAAAAAACCGCCTCATAACAAATGTTACAAAGCGGTTTTTAGAAAAATTATTTTAATTCAAGCTGGTAAACCATAACTCCGTATCCACCACAAAATCAACCCCAAAAATATCGTAGGTATAACTACCTGACCAATGTTGCGAATCTTTGCTGCTGTCGAGAATGGTAAAGTCAATGGTTGTGGCAATGGCATCGTAAGTAACAGAAATAATATCATCATTTACCGACCAACTGAATGTGTCGGTAGTGCCATCATTATAGGTGATGAAACCTGTGCCATTTTCATTGAAAGTTGCCACACCGTAATCGGTATCTGTTTCTGTAGTAGAAATGCCACCTGAAGTAGTAGTGGTTACTTGTTTGTCAATATTCCATTCTCCGTCATGTTTAACCAAAACCTTTTCGGTTTTGCCACAGGAAAATAAAGTTACCGCGATAAACATTACCGCAATTACCTGAGTTATTCTTTTCATTGATTTGCTTTTTTGTAAAATTTTTAGTTAAAAGGCGATATGTTGCAAAATGTTTGCCAATATTGTGTTTATGCCGTTTTTATCACTTTTTTCTATTGCACAAGCACTCGAAACCCCTTACTATAGCTGCTAAACTCGGGAGCATACATACATTGAATATTTGTAATGCCGCTACTAAAATTTCCTTTATGGGTAACACGCATCGTATATTCCATAGTGAATTTACCCTTTGGCAGATTGGAAATAAAAAAATTGCTGCTTGCGTCACCGGTACTTTCATAATAGCCAATGCCTTGTGACCATTTAAACGAACTTAATACATTCAAGGGCTCAAAACAACTTGCCCGAAGGTCGCGCATATGTACGTATTGCATTTCTCTATCCGCATTAAATTCAAGATTTGTAATCACAAGATTACCTACTTTTAAAATTGTATTTTCATTTATAGGAACTAATAGAATTCCTGTTACAGTCACCTTTTGTAAATACAATTGCTTATTAACTGTTAAACCGGAAGCTATACCGGAAATGTTTTCCATTTTATCCAAATATTGCCAATAGATTGCTCCATAACCACCTAAACCCGAAGTTGTAGTAATAGATATATTTCCTAATTGTGGAATTATTTTCTCTCCTGTCCAAATCTTTTTAAAATATCCGGTTGCATCAGTTGCATTGTTTTGATCGAGTAAAGAATTTGCAACAACAATTTCGGCCAATGCATCTTTGTCGGAAAGTGAATTTCCTTTAAATAAAAGTGCATAACATGCTTCAGCCGTGGCTTTGGTTGTTTTCCATCCGTTTGCCTGTTTTTGTTGGAGTAACCAGATTTTCAATTCGTCTATTCCTTGCGTATCACCTAATATTTCATCAAAAACTTCTATCAATATCGCTTGTGTTTCAACTGGAGCTTCTGTCCAATAATATCCAATAGTATTATCCTTCCAATACCTGCCACCTTCTTTATTCAAAATTGAATTTTCTTTTAAAGATCGTGCTATAAGTTCTGCAGTTTTTTTGTCATCCATTCTGTTTAATGCAAGCGCTATCATTGCTTTTTCATATAAATTATATTTTGTCCAATATTTTTTTATCTGAAACAAATAATAATCATAGGCTTTTTGTTCTTTTATATTTAGCTTGATGGAGGTATAATAACTTGTTGCATAAAAATATTGAACGATAAGGGATGGAGGAATATAAGTTGCGCTGTCGGTTTTTTGATTGGATTTAAAATCTTCCAATAAATTTTCATAGTCGTCGTATAATTCTTTATTACAATACTGAATAGTTCTCGATAACATCAGTTTGAAATCTCCGTCCCCCACAACCGGTGTTTCTAATCCGTGTAAATGTGCCATTCCGGCAAGTATATATTGTGAAATATATTGATCAGCAAAAAAATCACCGCTGAACCATGTAAATCCTCCACTTGGAAGTTGATGTAATTTAAGTAAAACCATTGTGGCATTTAAACGCAATTGTATAGCAGTTTTGTTAAATAATTTAGATACTCTTTTTTTGTCTGCTGTTTCCTCTGCGGCTTGAAGTGCCCACGGAGATTCTTGTAATAAAATATTTTTTAAATCTGTATTTTTTTCCAGATTTGATAGAAGGGAAATAGAATCCTTTTGCCAATTTCTAAATATTTTTTCAATTTCAGGTTCTGACAAAACAATGGATGCAGCAAGCGCATTTGAATAATATCTGTTGAATAACTGTTCCGCACATTCAAAGGGATAATCCTGCAAATATGGCAATGATTGTACAGCATACCAAGCTGGATTGCTGGCATATTCCAATGCAACTGCATGGTTCACACGATCGATATTGTTTCGGGAATTCAAAAGGGATTCAAATAAAAAAGATTGTGTGGATGCCGCTTTTGTACGAAGTGGAAATGTTTCTGTTACTAACATTTTATCAGTTAAAACGGGAATGATGTTTTGTTCGCCATCACTCACAGTTCCGTTTGTGGCCTTTACAGTGTAGATCACCGCATTAATTCCTTCCGGAATTATAAGTTGCCAACTTACCATAGTGTTTACCTTTGCTTTTACATTAAATGGGAGGGCCTCTTTTGAATTATCAAATCTTGCGTCAACAGGCAGCATGGTAAATGCATCCAATAACTCCAGTTGGGCTAAACCGGTAATTTCATTTTGAGAAAGATTTTGAATTTTTGCAGTTACGTTAACAGTATCACCTACGCGCAAAAACCGTGGAAAATACGGTGAGATCATAAAATCCTTTTGTGTAATTATTGTCGCTTCGGAATATCTGTGTAAAAGATCTTTGGTATGTGCAAGCAACTGTAATTTCCATTCTGTTAATGATTCGGGAACAGTAAAACTGATAATGACAATACCAGTAGTATCTGTTTGTAAATGCGGATAAAAAAATGCAGTTTCCTGCAAATTTTTTCTGCTGATAATATTAGTTAATGTTTCTTCCACGGTAATTTCAAAAGGATTTGCTTTGCTTTGACTTAGATGTGTTTTGATATCAATCTTATCATACGAATAAGCAAGCGGATTCATTTCCCATAATGGATCAACATTTTTTTCAAAGCCAAATAATGTTTGTGTTTCGGAATTAGACTTATAATTTTTCTTTCCTCTCGAACCTCCTTTGGAATAGTTGAAATTCATATCTCCTTCATTCAATTGAATACTTGCAATTGTAACGAGTGAATTATTACTAAAATCGCCTCTATATGGATTCAGATCCTCCATATCATAATAGGCATTTTTGCGGTAAGGATTATTTCCCCCGAAATATCCCCACCAATTTGTCCAAAACCAATTGATGCCGGAATAATAAATGGAATTAGGAGTATAATAATTCGAAACTCTACTCGGGTCATTATAATATTGGGAAACATTAATTGTTGCATCGGCATTCCACGAACTATCTGGCGTATTTTGTGGCCAATCGATAAAACTCCATTCGTGTTCAACAAATTGATCCAGTGAAACATCGTACATGGAAGCTAAAAGTTCAGCAGCAACGTTATTGCCTTGGGGCCCGCGAATTTTTATTTTCCAGGTTTCTGCTTTTCCCGGCTCCAGTTTATCGCGAAATGTTTCTAATTCTATTTGTAACTCTTTGTTTGACCACGGAACATTTATGGTTATCTCCCGATGATAAAATCGATTGTTTTTAACAAACCATACCTCTGCTGTTGCGCCTCCGCGGTGTTTTTCTTCTATAAGAACTTCCTGGGAGCTTTCCTTTTTATTTTCTAAATGTTCCCATTTTTGAATGCCATTAATACTTATTAGATCCCACATCAAATAAGAATTTTCAACTCCAGTATTTATTTTTAATTTAATAGTAGAATCCGGTTCTGCAATTATTGCGGGTTTATCCAAATAAATATTACCTGATATTTCGTCGCCAATTCCGTTTTCGCCTGTAATGTTTATTATTTTACTTGTTTTTAATTCCTCGCCGGATTTGTCAGTGTGATATAAGGTGCATTTATAAATTCCGGGAATTAATCCGGCGCTGCTAATAGTGTCGGTAGATTTTTTTGCAGTATTGAAATAATATTCTTTTACAACAGGTAATTCCTTCCATTTGTAAGGATCGTCTTCGTTGTTGTATATATCATTTGGAAAATTTTTAATGTAATCCTCCTCTGAAATAACCCATTGGTCTGGTGCATCCCACAAACGCTCCCGCAAAACTCTCCCCGAATTTTCTAATGGGGTAAAACTAATTTTTCCTTTTGCATCAATTGGAAAATAATTGAGATTGGTTGCATTTATTTTGATCGGAAATGATGCGCCAGAGGTAATTTGATCGGGAATCGTAAAAGTTATTAGTGTTGAAATATATCCGGCGAAAACAATTTGTTTAAAATTTTTAGTTTCACCGCTTATATCTGTAACAGAACCGGAGATTGTGTATTTATGAATGCGAAACTTATTATATTGTAATGATGTATCCGGTCTTGTAGTAAATGAAATAGTAAAATTTCCTTCTTCATTTGTATTGGTTGTTCCGCTTTCTATAAATATGGGATAACTATAGGTGTTAGCATAATTTTGGTAAGGTGAGAGATATAATTCCCTTTCTACTTTGTAAACTACACTTGCAAAACTAACCGCGTTACCTGAATAAGATGTGGCTTTTGAAGAAACAGTGATATTTTCATTGTATACAAAGGCTTTTTCCAGGGGTTCACTATGAACTGCAAACGTGGGTCTCTTATATTCCTCTATCAAGATAGCTATACTTCCAAATTGTGTGCTTATAACCGACCTGCCCGGCATTATATCATTGGGAATTGTAAATGAACCCGAAAAGGAACCAAACTCATTACTTGTTAATTGCAAACTTGCCACCTTGTTGTGTTGTGCATTAAAAAGGCTTACTGCTAACGGAATATCTGACAATATTTTTTTGTCTTTATGTAATCGTGATTCCTCTATAATAATTCCTTTAAAATAAATTTTCTGTCCTGGTCGGTATATGCTGCGGTCGGTAAATAAATAATTTTCAATATATAAATATTCCTTCTGTTTATATTTTTTATCTACTGTGAAAGCAACTTGGGAGTCTAATATATCGTTATCTTTTTTAACAATAATACCCCGATCATCACTGTAATGTAATTTCGGGCTTTTAAGCATAAACCTGCCATTTTCATCACTGCTGTAACTTTCTTTTAGTTGATAAGAGTTATATCCGAATAGGTAGTGATAATTTGTTTTGTAAGTTTCAATATTAGCCCCTGCCACAGGTTGGCCGGTTGTTCTGTCAACTACATAAAAGGTTTCTGCATCTTTATACCAGGTATTGTTATTGTTCTTTTTTGCGACTAAACAAAGATTTGACACTTGAAACTTTGTTGCGCAACTCATATAATTTTTGTTGTCACTTGAATCAGATGCAAGAAGTATATAGGAGCCAACAGGAAGGGAATCGATCATAAACTCCACACCATGTTGCTTGAAATCTCCGGTATTGGGTACGTATTGTTTCCATTTTTTTGAATATGGCAGTTGAGCGGCATACTCAATTTTTTCCTCTCGATAAGCTTCATCAAAGTTGCGTTTTTGTTTCATGGAAATTGGGATAATACGAAATTCAAGAGTATCTATATTTTTATATTCAAAATACACACGAAAAGGTTTGTCCGGAATTTGAACAGATTCTGCAGTTATTGCGCCGAATTTTTCAGTAATGACCGAAACTAATTTTTTACAATTTTCGGTTGCAATAGCATTGGGGAATCTTTTAATTGCTTCGGTACAATATTGATAAGCAATCTTAAAATTTTCGAGTGTATCAATTTGTTTATTCCCATTATTAAAATATTGTTCCGCTATTAAAGTTGATATGTATGGAGAATAATTAAACCATTTAAATCTCTCCAATTCCGTTTTTAGTGATTGAAGATATAAACTATCCCTTGATATTAAATTGCTGTTTGTTCTGGCAAATTTTAGTCTTTTAATATCTAAATCCACTATGGGCCCTGGATGTTTGTCCATTAAATGAAATCGAGTAAGATCCTGCAAAAGCGATAAACCAAGCTCTTTTTTATTTAGTGTGTCAGCAAAAGAGAATTTGTGTTCAGCAAAAATTCTGCTTTCTGCAAAAATATCGGGATCTGAGATGTTATATTGATATTGCGGTTTAGTAAGATATGCATTATCAGCCAAGAGGAAGTCAAGTGTGCGATGCCCTAAAATGTCATATAACGTAGGTCGTAATTTTTCATTTTCCGGTGCAGCCTTCCACAGGATTTCTTTGTAATCTGAATTACGTGTGGACTTTAATATTTCAGTATTTTGTATTGATAAAACGTAAAGGTCATTAACTTCTTGATAGAGTTTGTTGATGGTCCATGTGGAAATATCCGATTCCTCCATTTTGTCTTCATAATTATTATGAATGATATAATAGTTGGCAAATAAATATTGTTCATAAACCTCTGCCAGCATACTTTGAAGTATATTTTTTACCGGACTATTTGCCTCATGGATTTCACTTTTAAACAATTCGATAGCGTGCATTTCACCATCTTCACGCAAAGCAATAGTGAGTTTGCTTAAATAAATAATCGATTTTATTAACTGAGGTTCATTATGTTCTGTTTTAGCATGATCATATATCTCCTCGACTAAAACCAATGCAGATTCCGGTAATTGAAGTGATATTAAAGAGTCGGTGCTTTTCCATTCTTGTTCATAACCCGACCAATTATTATCTGGTTTATTAAAAATTATTAATGAACTAGCAAAAACTCCGGATAATAAAAATATTAAGACTAGGAGTGAAACGGGTTTAATTTTCATGATGTAGATTTGGGTTATAGGATAAAATTCTTTCACCTTTAAATAAAGGTGATCAGTCCGGAAAATTTAAAAGCATCCAAAACAGCGGTATTCTCCGCTTTGAATGCAATAAATTTATGTAACTTTCCCTAAATAACAGTCAGAACAGGGTAATTATTGTACTTTCACCCTAATTCCTTCACTATGACTCGTAAACTCCGGCGCATACATACACTGAATACTGGTTATGCCATTGCTGAAACTGCCTTTATGGGTAACTCTTATCGGATATTCGAAAACATAGGTTCCCTTACGCAAATAACTGATAAAGAAGTTTGTACTGGCATCGCCGGTGGCTTCGTAATATCCTAATCCATCCTGCCATTTATACTCACTTAATACATTTACGGGTTCAAAACAACTTGCACGCATGTCTTTCATGTGCACATATTCCATATCGCGGTCAACACGAATTTCTATGCGCACTTTTACCAGATCGCCTACCTGTAATGTTACATTTTCGTCTATAGGTTTTAATACCGGTCCTGTTGCAGAATTTTCTTGCAGGAACAATTTTTTATTTAATTGTAGTTGATTGTTGGAGGATGTAATTTTATCTATATCCTCAAAATATTGCCAATACATGGCGCCATAACTTAATTGATTGGTGGAGGAAGGTTTGATATTAATTTTGCCAAGATCAGATGTGATATCAGCACCAAGCCAATTTGTTTTAAAATATCCTGTTCCGGCTTCCACTTTATCGGGTTGTACAACTAATTTTCCTACAGTAATAATTGCAAGTTCTTTATTTGCCAGAAGATCTGTTCCTCGCAATAATAAGGCATAGCAGGCTTCGGCTGTTGCTTTGGTCGTTTTCCAATCGGTGGTCTGTTTTTGTCGCAATAACCAAACCTTCATGTCTTCAACCGATTGTTCGTCCTTTGCAACTTCACCAAATACCTCTATCATTAAAGCCTGCGTTTCAATAGGTGCCTGATACCAATAGTAACCATAAATATTTTCTTTCCAATACATGCCCATTTCATTGGTATTTAAACTAAATTCTTTCAGCGACTTTGTGATATTTAAAGCAATAGTAGTTTCCTTCGACCTGTTTAAAATTAAAGCTATCATTCCTTTTTGATAAATATCATATTTGGTCCAGAATTTTTTTATCTGGCCGATATAATATTTAAATGCTTCTTCATTATCTTCTCCTAAAGTGGAATTAAAATAACTTCTGGCATATAAATATTGTATGGTAATATTATCAGGAATATGGTTTGTTTTATCTGTTTTATTTTCCTCGAGTAAATTATAATCTTCCACTATTCTTTTATCACAATAATCCACAGCGCGCATTAACATTTCATCAATGTTATTTTTATTTTTTTCATCCGTTATTCCGAGCTGTTGCAGATGCGCAAACCCGGTTACAATATATTGCGTAATGTATCTGTCGTCTTTATATCCTTTGAACCATGGCCAACCGCCATTTGGCAATTGCAATTTTTCTAATTTATTTATTGCTGCCGACATTTCATTTTGCATGCGGTTGATATCAAATAATAACGCCACGCGCTTTTTGCGTTCTGTTTCATTTTGTGCCTGTAAAACCCAAGGTGTTTCTTCCAGCAACAAAGATTTTAATTCCTGATTTTTTTCCAGATTTGAGGTAAGTGATTCCGGATTGTTTTTCCAGGATTCAAATACTCTTTTTATTTCCGGATCAGAATTCGCGATATAATATGCGATGCTGTTTGCGTAATACCGACTGAAAATCTGCTCCGCACACTCGTAGGGATATTCCATCATGTAAGGGAGAGCCTGTATTGCATACCATGCGGGATTGGAGGTATATTCCAGCGTTACACTTTGGTTGCGTATTGTATTTGAATTTGCGGAGGTAATTAATTTGGTAAAATTAAAGTTTGTTGTTTTAGTTCCGCGAACCCAAAGTGGTAATGCCTCGGTTACTAATATTCTGTTGGTTAAAACAGGTAAAGCATTTTCTTCCCCATCCGTAAAATTTCCAGCCTTTGCTTTAACGCGGTAAACAATTGCATCAAAACCGGAAGGTATTTTAATTTTCCAAATTACAACTGCACTTCCTTTTGCATTTGTTGTAAATTTTACTTCTTTATTATTATTTGCAAAAGCGAGATCAACAGGTTGCATGTTTAATGCATTAAATAATTCGAGTTGAGCAACGCCGATTAAAATGCTATCGGTTAAATTCGAAATTTTTGCTGTGAATTCTAATTCATCTCCTTCTCTCAAAAAGCGCGGTGCATTTGGTTGCACCATTAATTCTTTTTGGGTTACCACATTACTGAATATCTGACTGCTCTGCAGATCTTTTGTATGCGTAAGTCCCATAAAGTTCCAATTAGTTAATGCCTCCGGCATGGTAAAGCTGAAAATAATATTACCGGTTGAATCTGTCTCCAACTGTGGGTAAAAAAATGCAGTTTCGTTCAAATTTGTTCTTGCGGAAATTTGATCAAACCCCGGCGTAATTGTTTCCGTATTAGATCCTGTAGCTTTTGAATGTCCGGGAGTAAAATTTGCTACTTCTTCACTAAAATCAATCTTCTTTTCGCTTTCTTCAGATGCTGCGACTTCAGCCATTTGTGCATTTCCTGCTTCTTTTCCCACCATTATTTGATCGAATTGAACTGATTCACCATCAAAATCAGCATCTTTTCTTCTATATCTATTATAATAACCATATCCAACATTTAGCCCAAACCAATTCAAGGCGTCATAATTTATAGAATGATATCCACCGGCACGCCACCATAAATTATCGGCCCAAGTATATTGATTCCCATTTCCAAAACTACCGTCAGCATTCCAGGAAGAATAACGATAATTATATGGCCAGGAAACAAATTGCCAGTAATGGCCTTTAAATGCATCGAGCGAAGCATCGTACATACTTGCTAAAAATTCAGCAGCAACCTTTTCGCCGTTATTTCCACTGATCTTTACCTTCCATGTTTCTTTGGATCCCGGTTGCAATTTATCGCGATGTGTTTCCAGCTCCACTTTTAAATTCTTATTATCCCATGGAACTGTAATAAAATAATTCTGAGAAAAAAATCTTCCGTCCTTTATAAAAAAGATTTGAGCAGCCACTC
This sequence comes from uncultured Chitinophagales bacterium, assembly GCA_964638865.1. GTDB lineage: Bacteria > Bacteroidota > Bacteroidia > Chitinophagales > BACL12 > UBA7236. Next base: position 12,431 of record CAZXBG010000010.1, read on the forward strand.
CACCTCTATCGCTTTCTGCTATTGGAATTTCAATGTCCATCATGCTTGCAACATTTCCTTTATTCATTTGCTCAGGCAAACTAATCCATTTTCGGTTTGTTTCCCCTTTTCCATTTGTTATTTCGAGCAGTGCTTTTACTTCTCTTGCACTGCTACCGAAATTAATTATGGCATTTTCACCTGGTTTTGATAAAACATCATAAGTAGTAGTCAAATTATATTGTGGGTATGCAGAATATTCCCCTTGTTTTAAAACAGAGAAATATTTTATGATTTTTATTTCTTCTCCGTTTTTGTCGTTGGAAGTTATTTCCATTTTATAAATACCGGTATCGTAATTTTTTACATCAATAAGAACAGAATCACTTTTTATTGTATTCCAATTTAATTCTGCAACCATATTTAATTGTTTCCAACTCAACTTATTATTTTCATCTGCGTATAGATCATTTGGAAATAATTTATAATATTCCTGTTGTGTAAGTATTTGTTTATCAGGCTGAGCCCAGTTTCTATCGCGAAATAATTTATTGGGAGCATCTAAGGGATATATCTTTATTTTTCCTGTTGCGGGTTCGGGAGTTCCATTCAGATTGGATGTTGAAATAAGAATTGTTGCGGGTTTGTTTGTATAAATTATTTCCGGCACATCAGAATATAGGTTCAACGAAACATAACCAACCGATACATAAGTTTCCATGCTTCTGGTTTCGCCCGAAATATCAGTAACATCGGCATAAACAGTGTAAGAAAACTGGGGCCTCCATTTTTTATTTAGTGTGAGGTCGGCGATTGCGATAAAATCAATTCTAAATTTTCCTTCAGCATCTGTAGTTGTTACGCCGTTTGTAATTTCCATTTCCGGTACATTCGGATAAGGTTTGCGCCACCAACCGTAATCGTACCAATACGGAAAAGAGGCATTTCGAACAATTCGATATTGCACTTTTGCATTGTCGATATTAGCTCCGGCATATGCTTCTGCGAATCCACTTACCTGAATGGAATCACCCAATACAAAACTTCCTTTCACCGGATCAAAACTTACAGAAAATGTTGGTCGTTTATATTCCTCCACAGAAAAATTAGAAGTTCCATTTTCATTCTGAATGCGCATGTCGCCGGTTAAAACATTCTGCGGTGCTGTAAATGTTCCTGCAAACGAGCCGTAATCGTTTGTAGTCAGATCTAAAGATGCAATTTTCTGTGAGTTCACATCATAAAAAGTGACCGTTGTTTTTTTATTAGCTACTACATTTTTGTTTTTGCCATCAAAGGAATTCTCTGTAATAATTCCTTTGAAATAAATGGTTTGTCCCGGGCGATAAATGGAACGATCGGTAAAGAAGTAGGTATTGTAAGTTGGATTTTTAGCGATGTTGGAACTTTTATAGATATAAAAATTATTTCCCACATCAAGAAAATCTTTACCATGCTGAATGCTAAAACTGAAATAAAAATAGTCTTTGATCAATGGATCATTTACTACAAAATATCCGTTTTCGTCAGTTGTATATGTTTTGTCTTTATTGAATTTGTATTTTCTGGTATTATAATCATATTCTCTTTTATAAGTTTGTATAGATGCTCCTTTTATTGGTTTGCCGGTAGTTCGGTCGGTTATATAAAAACTTTTCCCCCCGTTAATGTCATTAGTATTACTGCTCATGTATGCCAAATTGGATATCCATAATTCAACAGCTATGATCTTATTATCAGATCGATCGAAGGAGGCATTTACACTTGCCATTAAAACATAACTACCAAAAGGCAATGGGTCTATCTTAATTTCTGTTAGATGTTCGTTATGATCACCATCAGAAAGTAACTTTTGATCCCATTGTTTATAAACAGTTAATTTATTTAAATACGCAGTCCTTTCTTCATAATCTAGTTGATCTAACTCCGCTAATTCATCAGCGGAAATTTTTAGAATTCGCAAATAAATAGTTTCTATGTTTTTAAAGGTTACGGCACTTCTGAATGGCAAATCGGGAACATTTATCTTTTCGACAACAATATCAAGATTTTTCTGAAGTATAGTTTCCTTCATAACCAAACAATTTTTTCCGCCAATAGAATTTGGAAATTTTGATATTGCATTATCACAAATTTCAACAGCCGTTTTAAGTTCCCATTTGTATTCATCACCCGAAAGTCGCTCGTAGTTACTTGCGCGTGATTGATGAACTTGTGCAATCAAATAACTGATACGTGCAGAGCTGCTGTCTTTACTGTACATTTTTTCCTCGCTAACTAATGCCTTCAGATATAAACTATCTTTATTGGGCATTATCGAATTGTTTTTTGCAAATGCGAGTCGTTTAATATCAATATCCACTAAGGCTGATGGATAGGGATCGTATAAATGCATTGTTGTGAGATCTTGCAATAATCGCAAGGCCAATAATTTTTTGGAGGCGGTATCCTTGGAACCGAAAACATAACCTGCAAAATTTTTATTGTCGTCGAATACAACCGGTTCCGTTATTTCAAAATTATATGCAGGATCAGTGATATAAACTTCGTCGACGGATAAAAAATCGATAGCGCGATGTGCTAAAAAATCGAAAAGTGTTGGGCGCATAAGCTTTCCGAATTCGTCGCCCGGAATTAAAATATCGTTGTAGTCTTTTATATTTGTTTTTTTCAACATTTCACGATCCTTTACAGAAACCGTGTATAATTCCTGAGCCCTCTTGTGTAAAGCAGTAATATCCCAAGTGCTTATATCGTCATTTTTAAAACCAACAGTTTGTGTGCGATTCTGAATTTTCCAGCGGTTTGCAGAATAATAATTCCAATACATTTCGCCAAGCATACTCTGCAATATGTTTTTAGCAGGTGCGGAGATGGTATTAATTTTTTCTTCGAATAAGTTTATCACTTTTATCTCACCATCTTCTTCTAGTTGATGAATGTATTTAGATTTATAAGTGAGTGACTTTATTGTCTGAGGGGAATTTTTTTCTGCTTCGGCAAAAATTAAAATTTCTTCTACAATTTCTAATGCAGATTTTGGCAAACCGGCAGCTTCCAAAGAATCAACTTTTAGCCATTCTTTTTCATATCCCAACCATGTATTTTTAGGATTCATCGTATTTTGAAAAAATTTTACGGATGCAAAAATAGCTGTAGTTAAAAGGCAAAAAAGTATTAATAAGATTGATATATTTTTCATTTGAGCTGGTATTTTGTTCTAAAATAAGTATAATTTTTATTATTATGATGAGGTTTTGCTATTAAATGCATAACGGTATTGCATAATTTTTTATGCACTTTTGTTGCTTTAAACTTCTGAAATATAGGCTATTCGGGTTGTTCGGCTCATTTAATAGAATATTCCGGGGTTATTTTTTGATTCATTCAACAGTCAAAGTTCAGGCATTTGGAAATGATGTTCTTTTTAAATAGACCATCAGCACTACATCAATTAGAAAATGTGCCGTTATTGCCGCAATAATCCCGCTGAATTGCATCAGATAACCAAAACCGCCCGACACTATTAACAAAACCGTGCCATAAAAAAACATGGGTTTATCTTTTGGATTTAAATATCCGTGTAAAAAAATAAATAATAAAGCAGTTAACCAGATGCCGAGCCAGGGCTGAATTGCGCCGCGAAATAAAAGCTCTTCCCCAACACCGGCACAAAACGATAAAAAGAAGAGATCTTTAATTCCTATCGTATATTTTTTAATCAACCGGGCAAAAAAATACCGGGTTCCATCAAGCATTCTTTTTTCAAGCAGAAATACAAGAATTACAGAAGAAACTATTGAATATAAGGTGCCGATACACAATTGCAAAAAAATATTGTGTGGAGCATCGGAAAATGTTTTCGATAATGACTGATCGTGAAAAAAATATAAAAGCAATACTCCGCCGCCTCCGAGTCCAAACAGGGTTATAAATCCTGCAAAATAAATAAATCGTTTAGATTCCATTATTCCACACGACGTATCACACTGGAGCTGGTTTGTTTCGAGACTGTAGTATGTCCTTCAAAACTATCTTTCATATCCATTCCTTGCGAAATGCGCATTATTATTGGAAATCCTGTTTTTTCATCAATTTGTCCTGTTCCTTTTACATAAGCAGAAAATTGCATATTTGCCATTTGGGCAATAACATCAGCAGGTAATTGTTTTTTATCAATTTTAACTATAGTATTAAAATTAATAAATGCTATACCATCTTTTCTATCAGCCAATGTATAGGTATTGGTCAAGGTAATAGGCAGTCCCTGTAAATTCGAATTTGTGGAAATATTCCATGTGTCGCCAATCTTTACAGCAGTATCGGGGTAAAAAACAAAATAATTTTCGAGGTTATCGGTTGGCGTTCCAATGGAATTTGCAATATATTCATCGGGAACATCGGCGCCAACTATTGCTTTTATTTTTTGTATAATATTTTCATATCCCTGTATATCTGTTCCCTCGCCCTTAGTAGTAATAAAAAGTGTGAGAGGGGTATTTACCATACAATCCTCAATTTGTCTGTCAACATCTGCAGCAGGATCGGAAAGTACTTTTCCATAGGTATAATCAATGGAGGAAGAATCATCCTTAATTGATTTTCGCGCATCAGTAAGTGTGAAAGTAATTTTATATTGCTCGTTCTCTAAACTCATTACCTGCAATTTTACCTTACCATATTTTACGGAAGTTGCCTTCATTTTCATGGTATCCATACTTTGAAAGGAAGTGTAATTGGAATTATTTTCTACGTAATATGTTTTCCCAATCTCCGGTTGAAACTTTAAGAGTATCTTGTCATTTGCATTCTTATTATCGTAATTTACAACAATTGCAGTGTCGTTTTGTGCAAGGGCTATACTATCCTTTTTTTCAGTTTCTACTATTTCAGAAACAGATTTATTTTTGCATGCAATCAACACAGAGGTCAAAAAAAAGATAATTATACTATTTACAAGTTTTTTACGAATTAACATTTTTATACATTTACATTTGTTTGTCAATAACAGCCGCAAAACTACGTGAATACCATGCAAATTTCAGATACCTATCAAAAATCATACAGTACTGCTTATGCTCAGCTAAATGATCAACAACGAAGTGCAGTGGATGCTATTGAAGGTCCTGTGTTGGTTTTAGCGGGACCCGGGACAGGAAAAACACAAATTCTGGCAGTCAGAATTGGAAAAATTTTAATGGAAATGGATGTGTTACCCGACAATATTTTGTGTTTAACCTACACCGAAGCGGGAACAGTTGCCATGCGCAAACGCCTTATCCAGTTTATTGGACCCGATGCACATCGCGTTAATATTTACACTTTTCACGCATTTTGTAATGATGTTATACGGGCTAATCTCGATTATTTCGGAAAAAGGGAGTTAGAACCCATTTCTGAACTCGAAAATGTAAATCTGCTAGAAAACATTTTGGAAGAACTTCCTTTAAATCACTCCTTAAAAAAATTAAAGGGTGATTTGAGCAATCCGGTTATGCGTCTCAATAATTTATTTAAAATGATGAAGGATGAAGACTGGGACGAAAAAAAAATAAGTGTTGCAATTGATCATTATTTGAACGATCTGCCAAACCGCGAGGAATTTATTTATAAAAGAGCAAATGCAAAAACAGGTGTTAAAGTTGGCGATGTAAAACAAAAGGATATTGATACCGCGAAAGAAAAAATGGAAAAACTGCGCGATGCTGCAAATTTATTTCCTATTTATACCAAACGCATGCGCGACATGGGTAGGTATGATTACAGTGATATGATAGTGTGGGTGGTAAAGGCATTTCAGGATACTTCCGTTGCCGGGGAAAATATGTTGCGCAATTATCAAGAGCGATACCAGTATTTTTTAGTGGATGAATTTCAGGATACCAATGGTTCACAAAATGAAATCCTTAATTTATTAATAAGTTATTGGGATGTTCCGAATGTTTTTGCTGTGGGAGATGATGATCAGAGTATCTATGAATTTCAGGGAGCACGTGTTAAGAATATTCTGGATTTTTATCAGTCTTATAGTTCGTCAATTGATGTTGTAGTGCTTACTGAAAATTATAGGAGTCATCAGGCAATATTGGATGCATCAAAGGTTGTTATTGAACTAAATAAAGTTCGTTTAATTAATAAATTGGAAGGACTGACAAAAAATTTAACCTCCGCTAATCCGGAAAGGAAAAAAATAAGTGAGCCGAGGATCCTGGAATTTGAAAATACATTGCAGGAGCAAGCAGGTATTTTAATGCAGGTGGAAAAATTGAAAGAGGATGGAGTTCCGTTAGAAGAAATTGCAATAATTTATTTTAAACATGCGCAAGCCGAAAATCTAATCGCGGCATTCGAAAAAAGAGGAGTGCCATATCAGGTGCGTAAAAAAATTAATATTTTGCATTTGCCATTAATAAGGCAGATCATTAATCTGTTGAAATATTTGAGTGAGGAAGCAACTAATCCACATAATGCAGAACATTTATTATTTGAGATCATGCATTATCCTTTCTTTAAATTACATTCACACGATATCGCTTCCATATCAGCATGGATAAGTTCAAAAAGGGATGCGACAATTACATGGCGACGGGTGATCTCAGAACCCGCTTTATTAGCGCAGATAAAATTAAAGGACCATGAAGCAATTCTGAATTTCGAAAAAAAACTAACAATCTGGTTACAGGAAACGCATAATCTTACACTGCAAATTTTATTTGAAAAAATATTAAATGAAAGTGGTTTATTAAATTATATTTTAAAGGGAGAACAACGCATTTGGACACTGGAGGTAATCACAACTTTTTTTGATCATATTAAATCAGAAGGTTTAAGAATACCCAGAATTACAATTAAAGATTTTATCGAAACCCTTGATCTAATGGAGGTTCACGATATAAAACTGGAAATTCAAAAATCTGTTACTAATAATGGAGGCGTTAATTTCATTACTGCACATTCTGCAAAGGGATTGGAATTTGAATATGTATTTTTAATGGGATGTACAGCAGATAAATGGGAGAAATCGAGAGGTAACAATATGAATTATGCCTTACCGGATACTTTGACCTTTACGGATGAAAACAATAAAGAGGAATCGCAGCGGAGATTATTTTATGTTGCTATGACCAGAGCTAAACAACATTTATTTATTTCTTATGCCACGCATAATACTGATGGAAAGGAGATTGAAGCTTCCCAATTTGTTGCAGAGTTGATGAGTGGAACAATACTCACACCTGAAAAAATAATAATTGATATGGAAACATTAATTCAATATAAAATAACAGAATTATCGGAAACAAAGCCTGTTTATATTGATCTGTTTGATAAAGAATACATAACTAAGCAACTCGAACATTTTGTGTTGAGTGCCTCCGCATTAAACAGTTATTTGGATTGCCCGTTAAATTTTTATTTTAACAAGGTGGTTAAAGTTCCAGGAGCCAAAAACGACTCTATGGCATTTGGAACCGCGGTGCATTATGCATTGCGCCGATTGTTTGAACGCATGAAAGAATCGGAGGATAAAAACTTTCCGACGATAGAAATTTTACGCCATGATTTTGCATACGATATGCATCGCAATGAAGATTCGTTTACGGAGAAACAATTTAAAAACAGAATGGATCTTGGTAAGCAGATACTTACTGATTATTATGGTTACTATATCAACAATTTCGGTAAAACCGTACTTACGGAATATCCAATTAGAAATGTGGTGATGAATGATGTTCCGATAACCGGAGTTTTTGATAAAATGGAATTTAACGGCGACGAGGTAAATGTTGTGGATTACAAAACAGGAAATATTGAATATGCTAAAGAAAAGTTGCGTTCGCCGGATGAAAAAAATCCCAATGGAGGAGATTATTGGAGGCAGATCATGTTTTATAAAATATTATTGGATGCCCAAAAATATAAACCATGGAAAATGGTAAGTGGAGAAATAGATTTTCTGGAAAAGAATGAAAAAAAAGAATTTATAAAACATCGTTTTGTTATCATGCAGGATGAGGTGGATATAGTTGCAACACAAATAAAAGATGTATATACCAAGATCAAGAACCTGGAGTTTAATACAGGTTGCGGAAAAGAGGACTGCGAATGGTGTAATTTTGTACGAGATATAAACAAACAATGATTAATAATTATACAGCACACCCATGGCACGGAATTTCTTCCGGACCCAATGTTCCGGAACTGGTTACGGCATTTATTGAAATAGTGCCTACAGATACAGTAAAATATGAAATTGACAAGGAAAGCGGATATCTGAAAATAGATCGCCCGCAAAAATATTCTAATGTTTTACCTTGTTTGTATGGGTTTATTCCGCGCACCTATTGTGGAAAATTGATAGGGGAATTTTGTGCATACAAAACCGGCAGAACAAATATTGTTGGTGATGGAGATCCTTTGGATATTTGTGTTTTTACAGAACGTAACATTTCTCATGGAAATATTATAATTCCTGCAATTCCAATCGGCGGATTCAGAATGATAGACGGCGGACAAGCCGATGATAAAATAATTGCCGTTATGCAAAATGATGAGATATATTCGGGATGGGATGATGTAGATCATCTTCCCCAATCATTAGTAGAGCGCTTAAAACATTATTTTCTTACCTACAAAGCAATGCCCGGAACTCCAAATAAGGCAGAGATAACTCATACCTATGGAAAGGCAGAAGCGCAGGAAATAATTGGCGTATCACTTGCTGATTATGGCAACCTCATAAAATAAAATGCAAACAACTTCTGTTCCACTTGCGAATAGTTTTGGAATATATTATTTTTGAAAATATTATATAGATATACCATTCAATTTTTTGCATTGCGTATATTAGTGTTTTCTTGAGATAAGCGATTGATTAAAAAAAGTAAAGTATGTCCGACAAAACGAGTTTATATGCACCGCTGTTAGTGGAAACCGCCTGGGAAGTATGCAATCAGGTTGGTGGAATTTATACCGTGGTAAGAAGCAAGGTGCCAGAGATCATTGATAAATGGGGAGGGCAATACTGCATGATAGGTCCTTTGCTCCACGCAAAATTACCTGCTGAATTTGAAGAGGTTTTTGAGTACGACGATGATTTTGGCAGAGCTGTTTTAGATATGCGCAAGTTGGGATTTGAATTACATTATGGCAGGTGGTTAACCGATGGAAAACCAAAGGTTGTATTAATATCACCAATGCAGGTTTATGATAAACTGAAAGATATAAAAGCACAATTACTGCATGATTACAAAATAAATATTTATAACCCCGATGACCTTTTGCAACAGGTAATTTGTTTTGGACATTTGGTAGCTGAATTTTTCACGGTGCTTGAAAAAAATGCAGAAGGAGGAAATATCATAGCACATTTCCATGAGTGGATGACCGGTATGCCTATTTCGTATATAAAAAAGGAGCATCTTAAAATAAAAACAGTATTTACAACACATGCCACTTTATTGGGCAGATATATTGCTGGTAACGACCAGAATTTTTATCGCAACCTAAGTAATTACGACTGGCTTCAAATGGCACAAAAATTTTATATCGAGGCGCAAACCCGAATGGAAAGAGCTGCTGCAAACGACTGTGATATTTTTACTACAGTGAGCGAAATAACTGGCAAGGAATGTGAATTTTTATTGGGAAGAAAACCGGATATGATATTGCCGAACGGAATTAGCCTGCCGCGCTTTTTGGCTACTCATGAATTACAAAATCTCCACGGACAATTCAGAAATAAAATTGATGAATTTGTGATGTCACACTTTTTTCATTCTTATACTTTTGATCTGGATAAAACAGTATATTTTTTTACTTCCGGACGATATGAATATCACAACAAAGGGTATGATCTCACATTAGAAGCATTGCGCAGATTAAATGAAAGAATGAAAAAGGAGAACATGGATAAAACGGTTGTAATGTTCTTTATTACTAAACAACCTTTTGAAACAATTAATCCATTGGTATTGCATGCACGTGCAGCAATGGATGATATACGTGCAACTTGTGAGGAAATGTTAAAACAAATTCGCGAAAAATTATTTAAAGCTGCTGCAACAAATATTGATCCCAATGTGCCTCAATTAAATGATTTTATAGATGATTATTGGAAATTTCGATACCGCAAACAAATACAAAGTTGGAAAAGCGATCTGTGGCCAATAGTGGTAACACACAATTTGAAAAATGATGCGGGTGATGAGATATTAAATTATTTGCGCGAACACGATCTCATTAATAAACCGGCAGATAAAGTGAAAATGATATATCACCCTGATTTTGTTGCGGCCACATCTCCTTTATTCGGAATGGAATATCCGCAATTTGTAAGAGGATGTCATTTAGGGGTGTTTCCGAGTTATTATGAACCGTGGGGATATACTCCATTGGAATGTGTTGCACGCGGAGTTCCTGCAGTAACAAGTGATCTCAGTGGATTCGGAAATTATTGTCTCACGAAATTTCGCAACCTCGACGACAGAGGAATTTATATCGTAAAAAGAAAAAATAAAACCTTCGACGAAAGCGCGGAAGAATTAGCGGAGACCATGTATAATTTTGTTCAACTTACTCGCCGCGAAAGAATTATTTTGCGCAACACAGTAGAGAGTTACGCCGAAAATTTCGCCTGGAGCAACCTTGCAGTTAATTATGAAAAAGCGTATCAAATGGCTTTGCAAGGAAAGGAGGAGATTTCGTGAATCGTGATTCGTGATTAACTTATCATTGGAA
>CAZXBG010000010.1:23246-41656 GCA_964638865.1 uncultured Chitinophagales bacterium
TGATTAACTTATCATTGGAAGTTTATGTTTTTGCTCGTAGAATAACTTTCCGGCCAACCGGGAGCAAACTCATTCCTCATAACTCATTCCTCATTTCGTGAGTCGTCACCTTCGTTATTGCGCATAAAAAAAACTCGCTGAATTTCAACGAGTTTTTTTATACGTGGATGGATTTTCACCAACCACTGAATTTTTTTATTACAATTTAACAACATTACCCGAAGTAACAGCTTCACCTGCAACTACGCGGTAGATATAACTACCTGCAGGAAGTGAAGTTACGTCAACAGTATAAGTTTGATTTCCAACTGCAGAAGTATTTGTATTTGTAATGGAAACTTGTTCTCCCATCAGGTTAAAAATGCTGATAGTAACATCACTTGCACTTTGCAAAGTGAAATTAAAGCTTGCATTTGTAGAAATCGGATTTGGAGAAACGTTAACAGCTCCTAAACTGGAAGGAGTGTCGAAAATGCCAAGTACGATTGGATCTGATCCATCGCATTTAAAGCAACGATCCCAGCAATACTGTAACATAACATCAGTAGCAGGAACAATTAAGTGACGGTTTACGTTACCGGCGCCATCATCTGTTCCACAGCCATCAGCACCTATGGTATTTGCTACATCTGTTCCTTCGTTGGTTCCCCAATTGTCATTTACAAATTTATACGGCTGATCTAATCCAACTGAAGCGTTCGGATAAGTAACTACTATACCCCAAACATTACCACCCATGTCTGTCAAGGCGCTAGAAGCATTTAGAGGATCCCAAGAAACCATTGGAGTAACTCCATTCATGGCACCTAAAGGAGCGAAGTCGCCACCAACTCTGATTCCGCCAGCACCAAGAACATTGCCTGCAGCAAGATAATCTGTGATGTCAACCATGTAAGTTACGTTTACCTGAGCAGTCATTGCTGCAGTGATAAACAGAACTGAAAAGAAAGAGTAAATTTTTTTCATAATTAGTTTTTTAAAGCTTTAAAAATTAAATGTCCCCATAAAGTTAAAGATAATTTGAGAAATAAAGTTTAAATTTTTAACATAAATATTTCTGTTGAGGGGTATTTTAAACACTTTAACCTTTTTTTAATTTATATAATAAATAAACACCTATTTCAAAGCCATGACTTGTGCCCGCTTCCGTACTCTTTTTATAATGTATTCCACCGTAAAACCGGCTGATACTTGCTTCGTTGGCGGCCCGTACAAAGGAGCCATATGATCTGGGTGGAAGGTCATAAACTGTTTCACTGGAATCAGTAAAAACAAAATTAGTTCCGAAATAGTATGTAAGGATAGTTGCACTGGCAGCCGATATTGTGCTATGTCCACTGGTGTATTCCGGGAACGCAGGAGTTTGTAAAAAGGGTTTCCATTGTGTGTCTATGTATCTTCTAATATAGGATTCGGGTCTTATAACATTGCTGTTATATTTTTCTGCCCAGCAAGATATAAATGCATCGGCATTCGCTATACTAACTGTAGCATAAATTTGTGCTGCACGTACTTCATCCGTTTTGGTAAGCTCAATGGCGACACGTGCAATATCTAACCAGTGACCCGCCGGCGACATTTTCTTTTCGGCATATTGCATATGGCCTATATATATGGTAGTTAAAGGATTATCATCCCAAAAAAGGACTATCATTTTTTGTTCCTCTGTTAAATTTTTTCCGGTTTCATAAACTTCCAAAGCATTTTTAAAAAAAAGCGAATTGCTATCTGTGCTGAATGGTTCACAAGGTTGTGGTTTAAATTGTGTTGCAGAATCCAGGGCAAAAGTTCGCAGATTACCCCAATAGGGTTCTACGGCATCAGCATAATCAGGAAGAGTTGGTTGAAATGCGCTCTCCTGTTCTAAAAAGGTATATCTGGGAAGTGTTCTGCTTTCTTTATATCCATCCGTTGCAGCCCAAGCTATAATTTTTTCTGCAATCTGTAATCCGTAATGTTCAGAATCTTTGTTGACCTGCTCCGATACTATAACAGAATATTTATTACGAAGCTCCATTATATAAAGCGGTATGGTTTCTTCCGAAAACAACATGTATTTTGAAGTGTAATACAGGGCATATACACCGGCCAATGGGAAGTTTATCTGTGAATTATTTTCCGGCAACGGCAATTCCGGAAATTGATTTAATCTGCCATAAAAAGATTGATAATTAGTATCACCCACCCGAATTGTTTCGAAAGCAGCAATTGTTGCATAAGCATAAATTCTACTCGCTGCCGGCGCAGAAAAAACATCATGTACTATTGCATTTGTTACATTTTTAACAGCAGTATTTAATAATTCTGATTGTGCTATTGCGTTATTGCTGCAATAGAAACACAAGGAGCAGGAAATCAAAATTAATTTTAAATTCAGCATATTAAATTTTATATTTCATAACTATATTTTGAGTGATATCTTCCTTTCTTCATTATTCTTTTTCTTCGCTAAGACCTCACAGGTTTCGGAAACCTGTGAGGTCGAGGCTTTCATTCTTTCATTAATAATACCTGCGCTTCTCCTTTATTTTTTACAATAATAATATATTTTTTACCTGCTATTTTAACCAATTGCATATTTTTAGTTTCGCCGGGAATATTCAATCCACTTTCTGAATTGGGAATTGTAATAAAATTTCCTTTGCCATCACCCTGCAATAAGAGGCCAAAACCTGCATCCATTCTGCCGAGCTCAGGCCTTAAACCATAATCGTTTCCGGCTACAATAACATCCAAATTGCTATCTGCATTAAAGTCGTGAATTACACAGGTGTTTATCGGAAACCATTGTGCTTCCACAGGTAAATTTTTGAGGTTGAATTTTTCGTTTTTTGAATTTTCTAAATATACCGATTCAAATATTTCTGTTTTTAGTAGTGAAATGGTATCAAAATCAACGTCCGGAAAAATAGTCTCCATTGTTGCATTTGCATAATCTTTATAATAAACATATTTTTTCTTTAGAATATTTAATTGATCCAGTAAATCATCACGCGATGCAAAAGGATGAGAAATACTGTCGCTGTAATAATAATTTAAGATGGGATCTATACTTCCATTCTTATCAAAGTCGTAAGCATATAATGTTGACGGTTTCGATACACTTGCTTTTATCTGATTATTGGTTCCGCGATTGCCAACAATAAGGTCTTGATCACCATCTCGGTCAAAATCAGCTGCAGAAATACAGTTCCACCATCCGGTAGAATTTTTTAATCCGAATTGTTCCGTTGCATCCTTAAATTTCCCATTAACATTTATAAAAATGCGAATGGGCATCCAGTCGCCAACTACCACCAGGTCGATGTTTGAGTCGTTATTTACATCCACCCAAAGGGCATCATTTACCATGCCTGCATGAAGCAGCTCAGGGCAAATGTTTTCTGTTATATCAACAAAAACACCAGCATTGTTTTCCAGAATTGCGCTCGGCGGCGACAATGGAAATTTACCCGGAATTAATTTCCCCCCAACAAAAAGATCTTCGTCTCCATCCTTATCATAATCATAAGCCTTAACACATGATTTGCTGTTGTAATTTTTATTGATAGTATCATTTGATAATATCAAATTTCCGTTTCCATTATTAATATATAACCTATTTCTGTAATACTTCGAATTTGGTGCATATTCATTTCCACCACTTACAACATAAAGATCATTATCGTTATCATTATCTGCATCAAAAAATATGGCATCTATATCTTCATATGCAGTATCATTTTCAATAAAACTATTTTTTAGTGGGATAAATCCACCTCCCTCATCCCCCAAAAATATTTTTCCTTTTATATTTTTTGAACCACCAATATACAAGTCGGGAATTTTGTCGCCATTAATATCACCCACGGCAAGTGGAGGGCCTTCTTCTGATAATTTATAAGGTAAAAGTGGTTCGCGTTTAAAATCAATATATTTTTCTTCGATGTGTTTAAATAATAATGTTTCTTTTGTGATATCGGTAAATAAATTATTTGTAGGTGCTTTAATAATTGACAGTTTTATCGCATTTTTATGTTCAGCAATAATTTTTTTGTTCACGGCTATATTTTCTAAATCAAGGGTGCTTCCATCAGGAAATACAATATTTATATTTACAGTATCCAGATCTCCTAAACCAAAATGTAATACGGGATCAACGGTGGATTCATATCCCCTTGAAGGCATTAATTCGCGGGTAAAATGTTTATTCCCCCAATAAACGTCAACCCTTGTTCCTATTGCATTTGTATTATTTGCATACCCCATTATTGCCACCTGTAAATAATGATTATTTTGTAAGGTATTTGTTTCATTTCGGTAAATAAAAGCCTCATCATTTATATTATTTACAACAATATCAAGATCTCCATCCAGATCAAAATCACCATAGGCAGCACCGTTAGAAAAGGAGGGCGTTTCGAATCCCCATTCTACGGTTTTATTTTCAAATTGTAATGATGCAATCCCTTTATAAATATAATTCGAAATTTTTACGGAGGGCATTTTTTCTACTAATTCCAACGTATTTACTTTTTTGCCTTCTGCAAATGCTTTTTTTTCTTCTGCTGCAAAAGTGTATTTCATAAAATCCATATCTGTAAAATCGCGGCGATACCCGTTTGTAATAAAAAGATCCTGAAATCCATCATTATCAAAATCGGCAAATAGTGGAGCCCAGCTCCAGTCAGTAGCGGCTATACCTGCATAATTTGCAATCTCAGAAAAAGTATTATCGCCATTATTTATTTGTAAAGTATTTTGCATCACCTGATGGCCATACCCATAGTCAACAGATAACTGATACCTATCATATCGCGTAGGACCTTGCAATATTTTTTGCCGATAATTATCTTCCGGTAACATATCAACAACAAAAAGATCGAGAAAACCATCGTTATTGATATCAGCCATATCGCAACCCATTGAAAAATTGGAAGTATGACCAAAAGCTGTATTTGTAACTTCAGAAAATTTGCCATATCCATTGTTGAGATATAAAAAATCTATTTCATTATAATCGTTGGTGACAAATATATCAGGAGCGTTATCATTATTAATATCTCCAACCATAACACCTAATCCAAAATTTATAACACTTCCTTTTATGACTGCTTCTGCACTTACATCTTTATAAAATCCATTGTCGTTGCGAAATAATTTATTTCCAGCATAGGGGTCGCGTTTATTTCTGATCTCTTGTAATGAAAATTCTTTTACCTGGGTAACTGCATGATTTAATAAAAACATATCCAGATCGCCATCCTTATCCATGTCGAAGAAGCTAGCTTGTGTGCTGAACGAAGAATCGTTTAGTGCAAAGTCCATTGCTTTTTCAGTAAAGGTGAGGTCGCCATTATTAATATATAAAACATTAACTCTGTCAGCGTTAGAATATGGTCCTGACCGACAGACATAGATATCCATCCATCCATCAGCATTTATATCTGCCATTGATACACCGGTACTCCATCCCTCCGTTTTACTTACGCCGGCTGAATTGGTAATATCCTCAAAAACAAAATTCCCTTTGTTCAGATATAATTTGTCCGAAACCATATTTCCCGAAAAATAGAGATCAGGCAAGCCATCGTTATTAATATCCCCGATACCAACTCCTGCACCATTGTATAAATACTGATAGGTTAAAACATTTTTTTTTGCATCCTCCACAAGCATATTATTAAAGGTTACCCTGGAAATACCCGTGTCTATCTTTGTAAATAATGTTTCCTGAGCAGATAAACAAAATGCCGCAAAAACAAGTATCAGTAGCACTAAGTGTCTTGTATACAATATCAAAAATAGTGGTGTCGGGTAATACATAGATGCTTAAACTTCAAAATTATCTATTATTGAACAGGATTGACATATGTTGAACAATTTATTAAACATCAGGTCAGGATATAAAAACCTTACCAAAAAATTTTAAATAAGGTTAACAATTAGTAAAATTGCAGTTGCAATTCAGTTCAACGTGTTTAATATCCCTCTTTTCTGAATCAGCGACAAATATTAACAAAAACCTAAATCTTACAGAATGAATTTAAATTTTCTAATCAAAAAAACTTTTGTTTTGATGTGCATGCTGCTACCTGCAGCTATTTTTGCACAGTCGGCAACCCTTTCCGGGGTAGTTTCAGATCCAACCGGGGTTACCTTGCCGGGAGTTACCGTATTAATTGACGGAACGGGAAAAGGCACAGTTTCAGATTTTGACGGCACCTATCTTTTAGCTTTTGAAGCTCCCGGAACTTATATTATTACCTATACTTACGTCGGATTTAAAAAGATCACGGAGACAATAACCCTTATTTCAGGTCAGAATATGAAAAAGGACCTCACTTTGGAAGAAGATGCATTGTTGTTGGAATCAGTTGTGGTTGTTGGTTATGGAACTGTTAAGTCGAAGGATTTAACCGGTTCGATAACAAACGTAGGAGTTAAAGACTTCCAAACAGGCAATGTAACCACCCCTGAACAACTTATTTTGGGAAAAGTATCCGGAGTTCAGATAACATCTAACGGCGGTATGCCCGGTTCAGGTAGTCGAATCAGAATTCGAGGTGGAACATCATTAAATGCAAGTAACGACCCATTGATCGTAATTGATGGAGTTCCGGTTGATAATAATGGTATTAATGGATCTGGAAATGCTTTGAGTCTTATCAATCCCGATGATATTGAAAATATAACTATTTTAAAGGATGCTTCTGCGGCTGCAATTTATGGTTCAAGAGCAGCTAATGGTGTTATCATTGTAACCACTAAAAAAGGAGTTGCTGATAATAAATTGCGTATTAATTATTCCACAACAAATTCGATTTCGCAGGTAACCAAAAAAATAGATGTTTTAACTGCTGATGAATTAAGAAGTGTGATTACAGATGATGGCACTGCAGGGCAACTTGCTTTATTGGGGAATGAAAATACCGATTGGCAGGATGAATTATTTCAGCTCGGTTTTGCAACGGATAATGATATTACTTTTTCAGGCGGATTAAAAAATTTCCCGTATCGTTTAAACCTTGAATATTTAATGGAACAGGGAACATTGCCAACAGCAGTTGTTGATGGTGAAGCAACATTTGATGCAAACGGAAATCTTACCAATGACAACAGAACACTTGTTGAAAAATCATCCGGCATTAACAGATATGGCGCATCGTTAAATATTGCTCCTACCTTTTTGAAAGGTAAATTAAGGGCTGATGGAAATGGTAAATTTTTTCATACAGATAATTTTTTTGCTGATCAAGGTGCAATAGGTTCAGCAATAACTTTTGATCCAACACAACCTGTTCTTGATGCATCCAGTGTTTATGGCGGATATTTCGAATGGCAAAATGCAGCAGGCCTTATATCTCTTGCACCAAAAAATCCGCTTGGATTATTGTTGCAAAGAGCAGATGAAAGTAATGTGAATCGGTTTATCGGAAATTTGAAATTAGACTATGAGATCGTAAAAGATCTGCATGGTGTTATTAATGGAGGTTATGATATTTCGAGAAGTAACGGAACCATAGTTGTGCCTGCAGAAGCAGCTTCGTCTAATGTAAACGGTGGTGTAAATAACGAATATACCCAGAGCAAAGACAATAAATTATTGGAAACGTATTTCAATTATAAAAAAGAGATCAAAAAAATAAAAAGTGTAATTGATCTTACGGGTGGATATTCCTATCAGAACTGGATCACAAAATCACCATCATTTCCAAGTTTTAATTATATAGGTGATACTATTACACCCGCAGGTATCGATTTTGAAACAGAAAATACGTTGATCTCCTTTTATGGAAGATTGAATTATAATTTTAAATCAAGATATTTATTAACGGCTACATTGCGTGAAGATGGATCTTCCAGATTTAGTCCTGATACTCGTTGGGGATTATTTCCTTCTCTTGCATTTGCATGGGTTGCAAGTGATGAACCATTTATGCAGAATACAAAAATATATTTAAAGGTAAGAGCCGGTTACGGAGTTACAGGACAACAGGATATTTTTTATGATTATCCATATATCGCAAATTACGATTCCAGCACTTCCACAGCGCAATATCAGTTTGGTGATGTTTTTTATTATTTACTGCGGCCGGATGGATATGATCCGAATATTAAATGGGAAGAAACTTCAAGTTTCAATATCGGAATCGATTTTGGATTCGGAGGCGATAAAGTTTCCGGAAGTTTTGATGTTTACAAAAAAATTACTGACGATTTGTTAGCTACTATTCCGATTCCTGCTGGTTCCAATTTTACAAACCAGATTTTAACGAATGTGGGAAGTATGGAAAATACAGGCGCTGAAATAAATTTGAATTTTATTGCAATCAACAAAAAAGATAAGAATTTAGAATTCGGAATTAATGCAACAGCAAATAAAAATGAAATAACCAAACTTACCTTGTTAGAAGACACTGCTTCCGTTGGCATTTTAACAGGGGGAATTCAAGGTGGTATCGGAAATAATATCCAAATACAATCGGTTGGCCATTCGGCAAATACATTTTATACCTACGAACAGGTGTATAATGAAGATGGAAGTCCAATAGAAGGGGAATATGTTGACCAGAACAGCGATGGTATTATTAATGGTGATGATCTTATTTATGGAAAAGATCCAACTCCTGATCTGTATTTAGGATTTTATTCCAGTTTCAGATATAAAAAATGGACAGCAGGATTTTCATTAAGAGCAGAACTTGGTAAATATATGTATAACAATATCAACTCTACCAGAGGGGTTTATGCAAATATTCCAGGTAGTACTTATATGCAAAATCTTTCACAAGATTATACCAACACGAACTTTCAAACCTATCAGTTGTTCTCCGATTATTATATTGAGGATGCATCATTTCTTCGTATGGATAACTTAAGTATAGGATATGATTTTGGCAGAGTGTTTAACGACAATGCAGGTTTAACCGCCTCTGTTATTGTTCAGAATGTATTTGTTGTTTCCCCATATTCGGGAGTTGATCCTGAACTAGCAGGTGGAATCGACAATTCTATATATCCGCGCCCGCGTATTTATTCCTTGAATATTAATTTAAAACTTTAATTGAAATTTTATGAAAAATAAAATATTATTTCCGGTAATACTTTTCCTAGTGATCGGTATTTCCTTTTCTTCTTGTTTTAAAGATCTAGATCTGGAACCACCATCCGGAATCAACTCGGCAAACGTTTATGCCGATCCTGCAAATTATATTCATGTAATGGCAAAAGTATATGCCGGTTTAGCCATTTCCGGAAATCAGGGCCCGGCAGGCAATGCTGATATTTTGGGTATTGATGAAGGGTTTTCTCAATACATTCGTGTATTGTGGAATTTGCAGGAAATAACTACAGATGAAGCAAAATGCGCCTGGAACGATCCCGGAATTCCGGAGTTGAATAAAATGCAGTGGAACGCAACCAATTCATTTGTAAATGCCATGTATTACAGAATTTATTTTCAACTTCCCCTTACAAACGAATTTATTCGCGAAGCATCGGAGGAGAAAATGACAGAACGCAGTTTCTCTGCCGAAGACAAAACTTTAATAACAGGTTACAGAAATGAAGTGAGATTTTTACGTGCCCTGAGTTATTACCACGCATTGGATCTGTTCGGAAATGTTCCTTTTATTACCGAAGATGATTTGGTTGGCGCATTTTATCCTGAACAAATTTTAAGAGCAGATCTGTTTAACTATATAGAATCTGAATTATTGGAATTGGAGAGTTTATTAGTGGCTCCCCAAACTAATGAATATGGAAGAGTGGACAAAGCGTCAGTATGGACATTGCTTGCCAGATTGTATTTGAATGCAGAGGTATACACCGGAACAGACCGTTATATGGATTGTGCTTTATGGAGTAAAAAATTAATTGATGAAGGCGGATATGCCTTAGAGCCTGTTTACGATCATTTATTCATGGCAGATAATCATAATTCAAATGAAGTGATATTTCCTGTAACCTTTGATGGAAGATTTACACAAACTTATGGAGGCACTACATTTTTAACACATGCGTCTATCGGCGGTGATCCTATGAGTGCATTGGATTCTTCTTATTTCGGAGTGCAATCAGGTTGGGGTGGCAATCGCGCAACACCAGAATTTGCAGAATTATTCCCGGATACGGATGATGATAGAAATATGTTCTTTACAGAAGGACAAACATTAGTATTTTCTGATGATGCGGAATTATCTTCTTTTATCGTTGGATATCCGATTGCAAAATGGAGAAATATTACTCAGTCAGGTGTAATTGGATCTGATCCTTCACAAACTTTTGTTGATATTGATTTTCCAATGTTCCGTTTAGCAGATGTGATGTTGATGTATGCCGAATGTGCAGCCCGCGGCGCAGGTGATGCAGGAATCGGTTTAAACTACGTAAATCAATTGCGAGAACGCGCTTATGGCGATGCTTTACATAACGCAGCAAGCATAACTCCTGAAAGTGTATTGGATGAACGCGGAAGAGAACTTCAATGGGAAGGATATCGCAGGACAGATCTTATTCGGTACGGATTATTTACCGGTGGTGCTTATCTATGGGCATTTAAAGGTGGTTCATTTAATGGAACAGCAGTTTCCGAACATTTGAATTTATTTCCTTTACCTACTGCAGATTTAGTTGCAAATCCGAATTTGATTCAGAATCCCGGGTATTAATTTCAAGATATAATATTTATTAAAAAGGCCTCCAATTTTGGGGGCTTTTTTTGTGCGCAATTGCTATGAAATAAAACTACAATTTAAACCTTTGGCTGTTCATTCGTGGCAACTTTTTTCTCCACATTACCAACTACTAATTCGGAAGTAAATATTATTGATGGGTTCTCTTCCCTCATACCGTTTTGCAGCTACAAGAAGTTGGCGATTTCGAAGCACTAAACTGTCTGCCACCACAAAACTTGATACGAAGCACAAAGCTTCATTTAACCACCGAACCGCCAATTTTTTGTGCTGTTACCTGCTGGGCTTCTTTTCGGTCGAAGGTCTGTCGTGTAAAGTTTGCACTGTCCCTGTGCGTTGGCTTGCAGGCTCTTTTGATTTTTTTGCGTTGGTCTGTGTATTGGCAAAAAAGCAAATGTGCCTGCAAATAGCTGGGAATTTTTCTTGTCAGTACATAATTTATTCATTTTGATTTTCACCATAAGAAATACCAAGTTGTTCAACAAAAATCTTTTCAGCACTAAAAATTAAGTTCATTCTCTCATTTAAGATTTCGTCATATTTTTCCTCCTTATATAATTGACCCATCTTGTCATTTAAAAAATATCGGTCAGAAAACTCATCAAAATTTTCCAATTCAAATAAATAAGACATGTCTTTGGGTTTATTAAATTCAAAGGGGAGATTGTCATTTGATGAACTTGTGTATTCTAGCATTGGCATTACACTAGCATGACTAGTGTTGCCTCTTTGTAAATATGACATTCTTAATGAATCAATTTCATTGTGGTTTATTTTTTTGAAATTATTAGAATAATTTAAAAGAAATAGAACTAAAGCAGTTGATCTTACGCTTTTCGCAGAAACAGTATTTGGCAAATCGGCAATTGCAAATTTTTGATTTGTTCTTTCGTAGAAAATCGGGTTTTCAGTTTCATTTCTAACAAACATTTTAAATTGTTCGAATGCTAATCTTATTTTACTTAATGAGTAAATTGTAAAGTAGTTCGAATATGTTGAAACCCAAAACCATTCCTTCAACTTTCTTTTTTGGTTTTCGTTCGGCTCGTCAATTTTATTAAAGAAGTAGGTTAAAAATATTAGTTGATTATTGTATGGTAAAAGCCGTCTGTCAATAACCTCTAACTCTTCAAATAAAAATTTAACAGATTTCTTAATACTTTCTACTGTTTTGAATGTAACGTTTTTAAAGTCATTTCTATCGGCTAGGTCTTCTAATTTTTGGTCAAAATATACTTTTCCAAAGGAGTTTTGAATGCATTGAACTAAAATATCTCTTCTAATATCTCCAAAATTATATTCTTTTAAATCAAGAAGCAAATTGCCTAAAATTTCACCTAAATTAAAATTATCATCTTCACTTGAAGTTAAGGCGGAAAGCATCCAATCTTGAGAAATCGTAATGCCTTTGGAATTTATTCTTGAAAAAATATCTACTGCATCCTTAATAGAACCTCCAAAAATTTCAATTGACGGTATTTGGTAATCAATTAAAGTTGCTGAAAGTTTTTTGGCTTTGTCAACCAAGATTTTTGATTTTTCATTGTCGTTTATTTCAGCTCTCAATAAGTCTAAATAATCCAAAAAAGCGTAAGTGTCAATAAGAATATAAACTGGAATATTGGTTAATGTCTTATTTGCATTCATGTTAAATGATTCTTCTTCCAAATCATAGAACAGTGTAAATTCTTTTTTTAATTTAATTTGGTCAAACTGTAATTTAGTTTTGTTTGGGTTAGTTAAACAGCCGAAAAGTGTAGATAATCGCTGAAATCCATCCAGAATATAGAAATAGTCTTTATTGTTAGAATTGTCAATTTCATATGGTCCAATTTCTCCTTTGTTGTCAAATTTATAATTGGGCTGCCATAATAAAATAGACCCAATAGGATACTCCTTGCTGATACTATCAAATAACTCAATTTTATCTTTTTTTTCCCAAACAAAATCCCGTTGAAAAGTTGGGATTTTAAATTTACCATCTTCAATTTCTGTCATGAATTTGATTAGACGATTTACCGCTGGCTTAACTTGTATCTGACTGCTCATAGTAATTGTGATATTTTATCCAAAATGGTTTCTAACTCATTTGGGTCATTCGCTTGATGTGAAACCCTATTCTTTAAAGCTTCTTGAGTGATTTTTTGGTGTGAAAAAAGTTTAGGAAATTGTGATTTAAAACTAGGGGGCAATTGAATTTTATTACTTCGCAGAACTTTATAATCCTCTTCTGAAACATCCGCATAAAGTGCCTGAAGTTTTTCGGAAGAACTATTTAAATTTTCAGTAAATCCTTCTTCTAAATCAAAATAATCTTTTTGAATATCATTGAGCCTTAAATATGCTTGGATAAAATCATTGTTGTTTTCTATTGTTTCAATTACCTCATTAGGTAAATAGTTTTCCATCTCTCGTTTCTCTAACTCATGATAGGGAATGCCAACATTATTTAAAAATTGAAATAAATTCTCTCTATTTTGTTTAGTAGAATCACTAGGGAATTTTTTATCAGAATCAACCAAAACAAAACAACGTAAATATTTATGGTTCTCCTTTGGTAGGTTTTCAAACGGCTTCATCATCGCATTTACTTCATTCATGATGTTGTCTAATCCACCGCCATTTCCATAGTCTAGCCAACCATTGTCCAGATGCCTTTTTATTATTTTGCTCCTTTTTTTGAAGTTTGCAATAAGGGCATTTAGGAAATAGCTGTCATTTAATCTGTTTTCTAAAATTATTATGAACGGTTGAATGAAATATCGTTTAGCTTCTTCAAGATTGAATGTCGTTGAAGTTGAAGTGGATTCAATTCTAAAATCCATTTTCGTTGATTCGAAAATATGTTTGTTAAAATACTCTTGAATAATTAATCTGTCTATATCAAGTAAGCTTTTATAAAGCTCAGTTTCTTCAATTATACTGATGTCACAGAAGTAAGCATATCTCCTGTTGTTAGAAAAAAGACCAATTAGATAATTTACATCCTTTAAATTTCCAATTTCAGTAAAAATGTCGCTTTTAATTTCAATTACCATTTTTACCTTTTTTTATTTGTGCTATCCTGATTGCAATCGTTTCATCTAATGTTTCGCTAAAAACATTCTCAGGCCAATAAGTAACTTCGCCTAATTCAGTAACATCTATTTTTTTAAGCGAACTTGTATTTTCTTCTGAATCATATTCTACTGAATAAATTGAAATATTATTTTTATTAAATCTATCTTCTGCGACCATTCTTCTTAGTCTTAAAACAAAATTTTGAGAGTGCGTTTCAATTAGAAATTTACTTTTGCTATTCTTGGTTGACTCCGCAAATAATTCTGCTAAATCTCCATGTGCGGCAGGGTGAAGATGTAACTCAGGTTGTTCAATTATAGTTAGCACCTCTTCTTTTTGATTTAAAAATGCACTAACAACCAAAGGTAAAGCTTGGCTCATACCTTGTCCGACATCGCGAATGTTCACATTAAACTGTGGTTTAGTTCTTGATAGTTCTACTTTGTAGTCTGGTTTTGATTGTGTGTTAATTTCAATACTCCAGCCATCAAAGTTATTTCTATACCATTCACTTACTTTGTTTAGTAATTTACTGTCATTATAAAGGTAGTCACTTATAAGAATTTGATATGCGTTTTCGCCTTTGTTTCCAATTTTTTGTGTTTTGCTATTCCCGATACTACTATATGTTCTGTTTGGAGTTTCTCTGAATGGGCCTATGTAATTAGTTTTTAAAGTAATGCCTTTATCTCTTAAATTCACGATATCTTCTGACGTAGCATCTTTGCTTTTGTCAAATAGTGAATCCAAGTTAAAACCACTGAAGGCACAATTAAAATCCCCTTCATTGATGTCATTATAATAAGATTTTTTAAGGTCGTCATATTTGAAATCAAATTCTTTATTTAAAACCCATTTTCTTATTCTTGGTAAATCAGTTTCTTTAATTCCTGAAGCAACTTCAACGGATAATTTATTTCCGATGCTTTCTAAAATAAATTCCAAGCTTCCAATTTCTCTACCATGAACTAGGTCTCTAAATTCAGCACCAAGTTCAACTTCATTGTTGGTTGTTAATAAAGGGTCTTCAAAGTTACCACTCAATGAACCTTCAATTAATGTAGGTAATTTTGCAACAGCACTTTTTCCAGAAGAATTTTTACCAATTAAAATAGTAATAGGTTTTAATTCCAGTTCTTGTTTGTCTTTAAATGACTTATAGTTTTTGAAGTATATTTTATTTATCATTTGTTTGCGATAATTTTTTAAAATTATTTCTTTTTAGTTTTTATTTTATTCTTAACAATATTCATTGCATTTGATGCCAAATTTTCATCATTTGCAACGGCACTTTCAACCTTGTCAGCTAACCAAAGGGTTAACAATTCATCAGGGCCAATATTTAAAAATTCGGCAATTTTGATTACCTGCTTCTTATTAGGGTTTCTGTCTCCTTTTTCGAGTTTGCTAATCAATGCAGTATCCACTTCCAAATGAGCTGCAATCTGTCTAAGAAGTATATTTTTCTTATCCCGAAGTTCTCTTACTCTTTGTCCAAAATAGTTGCTCACTTATTTTCTTTTTAGTATTCAGTTTAATTATCAAAAATATGACTTGTCAAATTTTGTCCAAAGATATGTATAAAATTACATTAGAACAATTTTGGTAGGTTATAAAAATTAGAGCCTGTTTTAGTGTCATTATTATGAATGCTCTTGTCGGGTGGTGGGTGGGCTTTGGGTGCGGTTGGGCAAAATTAAATGTGGTGTTTTTAGAGTCGGCAGGGGCATAGGCAAAACACCTCTTTTAATTCTGCTAAGTGTAGGCATTTTGTCGTCCGATGTCAGCACAAATGTTTGATGTTAGCACGTCACGCAGCCTTGCAGGTACCTCACAGGTTTTCGAAACCTGTGAGGTCGAGCGCTGTTCATTCGTACATTCGTGGCAACTTTTTTTCCATAACACAGGTGAAAAAAAGTTAGCCATGAACCTGCTGACGGCAGCCAGGTTCGTGGCAATCCCAGTTCATTTTTTTTTATATTTGTTCACTAAACCACACACATGGCTCTTAAAGTAATTGGTGCCGGCTATGGCCGCACAGGAACAGAATCGCTAAAACAGGCATTGGAAATACTTGGTTTCGATAAGTGTTATCACATGTTCGAACTCATGAAAGATGCTTCGCGATTTAAATATTGGTTGGATCTTGAAAAAAACATCCCTACAAATTATGATGCACTTTTTGAAGGCTATCAATCTGCGGTAGATTTTCCCGCTGCTTTATATTATAAAGAATTTATGCAACAATATCCCGATGCAAAGGTAATTCTTACAGTTCGCGATCCTGATAAATGGTACGACAGTGCAAAAAAAACAATTTTAAAAGGGTTTCCAAAGGCATTCTTAGTATTTGCAAAAGTGTTTGGATTTTTATCACCAATGCTCAAGGGTATGCCTGCAGCAGATAAATGGATAAAAAGAATTCTCACCGGCCCAACCGGATTATTCGAAGGTAAAAAAGACGACAGAGAATTTATGAAAAACCGATTTGTAAGATGGAATGAAGAAGTAAAAAAAACAGTGCCATCCGAAAAATTATTGGTATTTGAAGTAAAAGACGGGTGGAAGCCACTGTGCGAATTTCTAAAAGTTCCCATTCCTGATATTGCCTTTCCACATTCCAATGATAGTAAATCGTTCCGGAAAAATAATAGAAAAAGATTTTTGGGTGGGAAGTAATTTAAAACAACATTCCAGCATCTTTCTACCAAATAATATATAGAGAAATATTTCTCTGTTACACTTATTTTTGTATTCCTAAATCAGATTATTTATGCATATACTCAGGCTTCAATCGTTAATACTTACAATCGTTATATTTTTGGTCGCTCCAATCGGGTTTGCCCAAAATATTCAACAGATATGCCCCCCTAACTGGTGGACCGGTATGAACGACCCTTCCGTTCAATTGATGATACACGGTGAAAATATTGCAAACTACAATCTTAAAGTTAATTATCCAGGTGTAGAGGTTTTTGCAGTCACCAAGGTGGAAAATCCAAACTATGTTTTTGTTGATCTTATTATGGGAGAAAACCTAAAACCCGGAACCATGAACCTCGAATTCAGTAATGGCACTTCGGTTTTTACACAGCCTTTTGTAATAAATCAACGGGAAAAAAGAAGTATGGATTATGGATTGGATTCAAAGGATTTTATTTATCTCATTATGCCCGATCGTTTTGCTAACGGAGATACTACCAACGATGTTGCAAGTGATATGTATGAAAAATATTATGGCAGAACAAGTTTAACAGCGCGACATGGTGGCGATATTCAGGGAATAATTAATCATTTGGATTATATTAAAAACTTAGGAGTTACTGCAGTTTGGTGTACGCCTCTTTTGGAAAATAATCAGGAAGAATGGAGTTATCACGGTTATGCAGCTACCGATCACTATAAAGTTGACAAACGTTTTGGAAGCAACGAACTTTATAAAAAGTATGCATCGGAAAGTCACAAAAGAAATATGAAAGTGGTGATGGATATTGTTCCCAACCATTGTGGAAGCCAGCACTGGATGATTAAAGATTTGCCTATGAAAGATTGGGTGCATCAATGGGATACTTACACAAAAACAAATTATCGCACTCCTGCATTATTAGATCAATACGGAAGTGAACACGATAAAAAATTAATGTTGGATGGTTGGTTCGATAAACATATGCCTGATTTAAATCAACAAAATCCTTTTGTCGCAAAATATTTAATTCAAAATTATATCTGGTGGGTGGAATATGCACAAGTAGATGGCTTCAGAATTGATACATATACCTATAACGATCTGAAATTTATGCAGGATGCCGCCACTGCAATATTTAATGAATATCCCGGTTTGGGTATGTTTGCTGAAACTTGGGTCGACGGAGTTGGTGTGCAGGGATATTTTAATGGGAATAATAATTTGAATACAGGATATAATTCTCTTTTGCCCGGAGTTACCGATTTCGAATTGTTGTGGAGCATCAATAATATGGTACAAAAACCCTTTGGTTGGACAGATGGATTGGGAAGTATTTATTTAAAACTTACGCAGGATTATTTATATGGTGATGCAAATAAAAATGTAACATTTCTTGGCAACCACGACCTCAGCAGGTTTTTTTCTGTTGCAGGGGAAGATGTAAATAAAATGAAACTGGCCACTACTTTTATCTTAACTACCCGAGGAATTCCACAATGGTATTATGGAGATGAAATTTTAATGAAAAATTTTACAAATCCCGATGGAAAAGTGCGCGAAGATTTTCCGGGCGGATGGCAAGGAGATTCCATTAATAAATTTAAAGTGGAAAATTTGCGTGGTGATGAAAAAGATTATTTTAATTATGTTAAAACATTGGCCAATTACCGTAAAATATCTGTACCGATCACACAAGGTAAATTAATGCAATTTGTTCCGTATGATGGTGTGTATGTGTACTTCAGATATACCGATACACAATGTGTAATGGTAATAATGAACACCACAGATAAACCTGTTGACCTTTCCACAAAAAATTATGCAGAACGGATGAAGGGTTTTACAAAAGGTAAAAATATAATGACAAAAGTGGAATTGACAAATTTAAATTCAATTGCCATTCCTGCTATGAGTGCGCAGGTTTTGGAGTTGCGATGAGTGCATTCTTTTTTGCCGGTAAGCCGGGAAGGCGGTAAGGATGCGGTAAG